>JAGKQJ010000002.1 GCA_017898095.1 Bacillaceae bacterium Marseille-Q3522
GATGATGGGCGGCATAATAGCGGCCATCTTCTTCATCAAACTCAAACAGCGGCCAATCCGTTACCCAGAGAAAATGGAACTTACTCTGATCAATTAAGTTTAACTCTTTACCAAGTTTTAGACGCAGTGCACCAAGGGCATCGGCAACAACAGTTTTTTTATCGGCAACAAATAATAACAGGTCACCGTCTTCTGCTTGCAGCTTTTCATTTATTGCTTTTTGTTCTTCTGCCGTTAAAAATTTGGCGATCGGACCTTTTAATTGATCCGTTTCTGCCTTCAGCCAGGCAAGTCCCTTTGCCCCATAGCGAGAAACAAACTCTGTTAAAGCGTCGATATCTTTTCGCGAATAGCTGCCTGCCGCTCCTTTGACATTGATTGCTTTTACTTGTCCGCCTGAAGCGACAGCATTTGTAAATACTTTAAAGCCGGAAGCCTTTACTGCCTCCGATACGTCTTTTAATTCCATCGCAAAGCGCGTATCCGGTTTGTCTGAGCCGTAACGGTCCATTGCCTCTTGATAGAGTATGCGCGGAAAAGGCGATTCAATCTTTATTCCTTTTATTTCCATCATTATTTTTTGCATCATTTTTTCAATCATTGCGATAATATCATCCTGGCTCATGAAGCTTGTTTCAATGTCGAGCTGGGTAAATTCCGGCTGCCTGTCAGCACGCAAATCTTCATCGCGAAAACAGCGGGCAATTTGATAATACCTTTCAAATCCGCCAATCATTAAAAGCTGCTTAAATAATTGCGGAGATTGCGGCAAAGCATAAAATTCTCCCGGGTGTACCCTGCTTGGAACCAAATAATCACGTGCCCCTTCCGGAGTACTCTTTGTTAAGATCGGCGTTTCAACATCGAGAAATTCTTCTGCATCAAGAAAATCCCTCATTGCTTTCGTTACTTTATGGCGCATTTTAAATGTTTCATACATAACTGGACGGCGTAAATCCAAATAACGGTATTTCAGACGGATATCTTCGGAAACATCTGTTTTATTATCAATCACAAATGGAGGGGTCTTTGCTTCACTTATAATCTCTAGCTCTTCTCCGCTTACTTCAATCCTTCCTGTTTTAATTTGATTATTTATTGTCGCTTCAGAGCGGGCGACCACTGTTCCCTTTACACCCAATACGTATTCATTGCGAACCTTCTCTGCAGCAGCAAGCGCTTCAGGAGACTTTTCCGGATTAAAAACAACTTGTATCAATCCCGTGCGGTCACGTAAATCGATAAAAATTAGTCCGCCTAAATCGCGTCTTTTTTGCACCCAGCCTTTCAAAAAAATCTGCTCGTCAATGGCTGTTTCTGTTACTTCACCGCAAAAATAACTTCTCCCAAACATTTCTATTCCTCCTTAATAAAACTTTTGAAACTGCTTTATAAATTGATCAAGTACAATTTCTTGCTGCTCACCGGTTTCCATGGATTTCAGAAGGATTTTATTTGCTGCCAACTCATCTTCTCCCAAAATAACAACATATTTTGCCTGCATACGGTCTGCTGATTTAAGCTGTGCTTTCATTTTGCGATTAAGATAGTCCCTTTCTGCACTGAAGCCGGCTAAGCGGAGCTGATACAGAAGTTTAACGGTATAGTCCTTTGCCGCTTCCCCTAAAGATATCAAATAGCAATCGAGCTTGTCCTTTACAGGCAGTTCAATCTTTTCTGCCTCTAATGCAGCGAGCGCTCTTTCAATACTGAAGGCAAATCCGATTCCCGGCGTTTCGGGACCTCCCAATTCCTCTACGAGACCGTTATAGCGGCCGCCGCCGCATAATGTCGTGATCGCGCCAAAACCTTCCGCATCACTCATAATTTCAAACGCTGTATGATTATAATAATCAAGCCCTCTGACCAAATTGGTATCAACTTCAAAAGCAATATCCAGTGCTGTTAAATGCTGTTGTACTTTTTCAAAATATTGTCTGGAAGGCGCATTTAAAAAATCAATAATCGACGGCGCGGTTTTCATTAGCGGGTGCTCTCGGTCTTTTTTACAGTCCAGGATTCGCAGCGGATTTTTCTCTAACCGGCCCTTGCAATCGTCACAAAATTCATCGATCGCCGGTTTAAAATGATTAATTAAGGCATTCCGGTGTGCTATTCTGCTTTCAATATCGCCAAGACTGTTAATAACAAGTTTTAATTTTTTCAATCCGAGCTTCCCGTAGATCGACATTGCTAATGCAATCACTTCCGCATCAATCGCCGGATCGGCACTGCCAAGCGCTTCAACGCCAAATTGGACAAATTGGCGGAATCTCCCCGCCTGGGGACGCTCATAACGGAACATTGGTCCGAGATAATAAAGCTTGACCGGCTGATTGACATTGCCGTACAGCTTATGCTCTACAAACGCCCTGGTAACAGATGCCGTCCCTTCAGGCCGTAGAGTTATCCAATTATCCCCTTTATCTTTAAATGTGTACATCTCTTTTTGCACGATGTCGGTTGTATCACCAACCCCCCTTTCAAACAATTCCGTATGTTCGAAAATCGGGGTACGTATTTCCTGATAGCGGAATTTTTCACACAGCTCTGCTGCCTGTTTTTCTATCCAATGCCATTTTTTTATTTGCTGAGGAAGAATATCCTGTGTTCCCCTTGGTCTTTGTATTGACATTCGTATGTTCCTCCTTCCATCATCAAAACATATATCATCCAGTTACATAATCCAATATAATTAGCATGCTACTATTTTATCCATTTTTAAACAGCAAAAAAGCTCTCATCTCCTTGTATATTTGATACAAGGGACGAGAGCGTAATTTTCCCGTGGTGCCACCCTAATTGAAGAATTGAACATCTTCCACTCATTTGCAGTTAACGCCTGCTTACGTTCGTCTCCTACTAAAGGGATACAACTTTTTCAGAGAGAAACCTTCCAGGGTGTCTTTCATTAACTCAGCATGCAGGGATACTTTCAGCCGCGGTAATCCCTTCTCTGGTCATCTGGATCGTTAATTACTTTTCCCCGATCAACGGTTTTTAAACTGGTTTCTATTAATCATACGGAGCTACATCTGCAAAGTCAAGAGGATTTTTGTTAATTTCGGTTTATCTTCTTTTTTAAGCTTCTAACATCCCGCAGTGACAGGCCAAATTCTGCAGCCAATTCATACATATCGGCATCCGGCTCTTTTTGCATAAAATCGTGAAAATCTATACCTAACAGCTGCTCATTGCCCATTTGCGTTATGATGCTTTTACCGGTTAATCTCATCCTATCTCCAACTTCCTGCGTCATTTCAAATTATTGTTTCCCATTAACGCAAGAAATATGAAGAGAGAATGGCGCTGCACTACCCCCGTAATCGGAGTTTAAAGTTTTCAAGCCTGCGAATTTCCGGCCTCTGACTTCCGAATGGCTTTTTAAATCTCATTCAACAACTTTTTTTACACATACTGTACGATTCATTCCATATAAAGTGAAACTTTCATTTTTGAGGCGGGGGTTTTTACTGTCCCTTAATCTGCGATAAAAAAAATCTCTGTTGCCTAGAGATGAATTAATCACTTGCTTTCTATTATGAACGTAACCGGACCATCATTAATTAAACTTACTTCCATCATTGCTCCAAATTCACCGATTTCCACGTTAAATCCTTTTTCCCTCAGTTTTTCATTGAAAATCGTGTAAATTTGTTTGGCAAGTTCCGGCTTTGCCGCATCGGTAAAATTAGGCCTGCGCCCTTTCCGGCAGTTACCATACAGTGTAAATTGAGAAACGGATAATATTTCTCCTCCCTTTTCAAGAAGCGACAAATTCATTTTCCCTGATTCATCCTCAAAAACACGCAAATGTGCGATTTTATTTGCCAAAAAGTCAGCATCTTCTTCTGTATCACTATGAGTGACACCGACTAGCAGAACGAAGCCTTTCGTTATTTTCCCAACTGTTTTTCCTGCAACTGTCACTTTCGCCTGTTTGCTTCTTTGTACTACAACCCGCATTTTCTATCCCCTTTTTCAACCTGCTAATTCATTACTCTCCTGACAGAATAAATATCAGGAATTTGCTTAATACGGTCAACTACTTTCTGTAAATGTCTTATATTCATAATCGAAATAGACATATTGATCGTTGCCATCTTATTTCGATCTGAACGTCCTGAAACAACAGATATATTTGTTTTTGTTTCGTTAACCGCCTGCAGAACTTCGTTTAAAAGCCCGCGGCGGTCATATCCGTTTATTTCAATGTCGACCTTATATTCTTTATGATCGTTGTAAGTCGTCTCCCATTCGACAGGAATAAGTCTTGACTTTGCTTCCTCAGAAGTGGCATTCGGACAATCGGCACGGTGAACCGAGACACCTCTGCCTTTTGTGATATAACCGACAATAGCATCACCAGGAACCGGATTACAACAGCGCGATAATCGTACTAATAAATTGTCGACGCCCTGGACACGGACACCGGAATCTCTTTTTCTTGTTGAAGCGGGTAATGTTTTTATATCGGAAACGGTCTGAACGATCGATGCGCTTTGCTCCTGATCCCGTTGTTTCCGCCACTTTTCTGTTAAGCGGTTAGCCACCTGAAGAGCTGTGATGCCATTATAACCGACCGCAGCATACATATCCTCTTCTTGTGAAAAATTAAATTTTTCCGAAACACGCTTAACATTTTCCGGTGTTAACACTTCTTTTACGTCAAATTCCATCTGCCGTATTTCCCGCTCCACTTGCTCCTTGCCTTTATCAATATTTTCTTCTTTTCGCTGTTTTTTAAAGAATTGTCTGATCTTGTTTTTTGCCTGCGATGTTTGTGCCAGCTTCAGCCAGTCCTGGCTTGGACCGTATGAATGCTTCGAAGTTAATATTTCGACAATGTCACCTGTTTTTAATTGGTAATCAAGTGTAACCATTTTTCCATTTACCTTTGCACCAATTGTTTTATTGCCGATTTCCGAGTGAATCCGGTAGGCAAAATCAATGGGAACAGAACCTAATGGAAGCTCAATAACATCCCCTTTAGGTGTGAAAACAAATACCATATCCGAAAAAAGGTCTATTTTCAGAGACTCCATAAATTCTTCTGCATTGACTGCGTCTTCCTGAAACTCAAGAATCTCGCGGAACCAAGACAATTTTTCATCAAAGGAATTCCCTTCATGAACCGTTTTTCCCTCTTTGTATGCCCAGTGTGCAGCAATACCGTATTCTGCAATCCGGTGCATATCCGTTGTCCTGATTTGCACCTCAAGCGGATCTCCTTTCGGTCCGATTACGGTTGTATGAAGAGATTGATACATATTTTGCTTTGGCATCGCAATATAATCTTTAAAACGGCCGGGCATTGGTTTCCAGCATGTGTGAATGATTCCCAGTACTGCATAACAGTCTTTAATACTGCCAACGATAATCCGTACCGCCAACAAGTCATAAATTTCATTAAATTGTTTATTTTGCAGAACCATTTTCCGATAGATGCTGTAAATATGCTTTGGCCTTCCGGATATTTCTGCACTGATCGACACATCATCTAAGCGTTTTTTCACTTCTTTTACAACTTCATCTAAGTAGTTTTCTCTTTCTTCACGCTTCTTTTTCATAAGGTTAACAATACGATAATATTGCTGGGGATTTAAAAAACGAAGTGCAGTATCTTCAAGTTCCCATTTAATTCTGGATATTCCTAAACGATGAGCAAGCGGGGCAAAAATTTCAAGGGTCTCATTCGAAATCCTGCGCTGCTTTTCTAATGGTAAATGTTTGAGCGTTCTCATATTATGAAGCCTGTCGGCTAATTTTATTAAGATAACACGAATATCCTGTGCCATTGCGACAAACATTTTCCGGTGGTTCTCAGCCTGCTGCTCTTCATGAGATTTATATTTTATTTTTCCTAATTTTGTAACACCATCAACGAGCATTGCCACTTCCGAGCTGAAAATTTCTTCAATATCAGCAAGTGTAGCATCCGTATCTTCGACAACATCGTGAAGAAAGCCGGCAGCAACCGTTGCAGGATCCATTTCTAAATCAGCGAGAATACCAGCAACCTGAATCGGATGGATAATGTACGGTTCTCCTGACTTGCGATACTGATCACGGTGAGCATGATTTGCAAAATCATACGCCTTTTTTATAAACTGGGTATGCTCTTCATTTAAATATGTTTTCGTTTTGTCGATGACCTGTTCGGCGGTTAAAACCCGGTCGTTCGCCATATAATCACCTTTATCTCAAAAAATTATCAATCACTTGCTGATTAGAATGATTGTTACTATTATCGAAAAAAAAAACACATATGTAAAGAGTTTATTCATTTTTTCTCCGCAAAAAACAGAAATATGTCGAATAAACTCGAAATTTAGCGCAAATCAATTCATGAAAAAAATATGTAATTCAGGTTGAAACGGTGGAGAAAGCAGCCTATTATCACCACGTATTCCCCTGATTTTTCTTCTAATTCGATTAATTTGTTGATAAAAAGGAACCGGGTTACAATACCGATTCCTTTGTAATAAAGTGAAACTTCCATCAGTGGGGGTTTTCTTTCATCCCCCACTGATGGTTAGCCACGCAGAGCCTGGTTGAATTTTCTAAGGGCTAAAGCCCAAAGAAAATTCTTATCTCACCAATCGGGCTTTTAGGGGCAGTTTATCCCCCACCTAAAATGACTGGTATTACCTCCATTTTTGAGGTGGGGGTATTACTGCCCCTTAATCTGCGATAAAATTGCTAATGGGAAATTTGCCCCTGCGGCCGCTCCTATTTTAATAAGACATTAAAGTAAAAATGTCGTATCCTTCTAATTTTTTTCTGCCGTCAAGATAGGCAAGTTCAATTAAAAACGCAATTCCAACAACGACGCCGCCTAATGCTTCCACGAGTTTTATCGTGGCATCAATGGTCCCTCCTGTTGCAAGTAGATCATCTGTAATCAGGACACGCTGTCCGGGTTTAATAGCATCTTTATGAATTGTTAATGTATTAGTCCCGTACTCAAGATCATAATCTACCTGTATCGTCTCACGCGGAAGCTTCCCTGCTTTACGAACTGGTGCAAAGCCAACTTCTAATGCATATGAAACCGGACAGCCTATAATAAAGCCGCGTGCTTCCGGTCCGACGACAACATCAATTTCTTTTTGTCTGGCAAAATCAATAAGCTGATCCATTGCATATTTGTAAGCTTTTCCGTTATCCATTAATGTTGTAATATCTTTAAATTGTATTCCCGGCTTCGGCCAATCTTCAACAATCGTTATATATTTTTTTAGGTCCATTCTTTCTCTGCCTCCTCCGTTTTATCCCTTTCTTGAAAACATGCGTTGAAAAATTTCTTTAATTGCTCATAAGATGAATAAAGCAGCTCATTTTCCAACGAATATTGTGCATGTTTTTGCCGGTACGTATTTGATTCCGTTAAATCATGCTTATTTGCATGTTTATTAAGCGAAATAAATCCATTGTCTATTTTAACAAACTCCAGCTCAAAAAACACCTTTGACATAAATTTTACCGCGTCACTGCTCCAGCCTCTATGCTTTGCCAATGCTGTGCCTAAATGGCGGACGTCGAAGGTCCCTTTCTTTGCGAGAAAGGCATAATACCATTTAAAATCCTCCCGTGACGGAATTGTACTGAAATAATCACTATTTTCTTTGTAAAAATGCACATATATCCTTACAGGCTTTATCTGCTCAAGCAAACGGCGCAGTTGCTCTTTTGAAGCAGGAAGATCTGCTAACACAAGGTCTTGTCCCGTTAATACAGGTTTTTTTACATCTTCCATATAGCAAAGCCGGTCTTTTTCCTCTTGGAGGATTTTTTCAAATAATGCAAGATGATTTTTTTGAAAAACAACCCACTGCGCATCTTCGGCAGGAATACATTCTTTCATCCGTTCCATTCTTTTTAATCCGCGATAATCGAACAACTGCCAGCAATCAATTTTTATATCCTTTACAAAAAGCTGCGGCGAACGCACATTATTCCATTCATTAATTGCTAATTCACCAATAACAGAAAGCGGCGATCCCGGGGCTATTTGCTGATAAAGCGGTCCCAGTCCGAAGCCGACACCATTTAACGTAAATCCTTCTTGCTCGAGTGTTACCTTCAAATGCGTATTATCAGCACCTATTCTGCGCATGCTCGCTATTTGCGCATGATCAATCATCACTAAAGGCTTGGGATTATCCGTTCCATATGGAGCAAGCATGTTCAGTTCTTCCAGTGCTTTTAAGTCAATTTCTTTTAACGGAACTGTTTCATCCAAATATGTAAGCGGCAGAAAATCTTCGTCCGAGAGCAATTCTGTTGCGAAATGATGAAGGCGGCGGCGGAGTTCTTCGACATTTTCAAGCGGCAACGTCATCCCTGCAGCCATTGGATGACCGCCAAAATGAGGCAGTAATTCTTTACATTTTGTTAAATTTTGAAAAATATCAAAGCCGGCAATACTCCTCGCCGAGCCTTTCGCAAGGCCTTTCTGATGATTATAGCTTAAGATAATCACAGGCCGGTAATATTTTTCTACCAGTTTCGAAGCGACGATCCCGATGACTCCGGGATTCCAGCCTTCTTTGCCAATGACAAGGACAGCATTGTCGTGCGGAGGAAAGTGTTTTTCTACTTCTTCCATTGCTTCTTCCGTTATTTTTTTCACGATTTCCTGGCGCCTTTTATTTAATTCATCAATCTCTTCCGCTATCATTTCTGCTTCTTGCGGCTCTTCGCTGACTAAAAGCTGAACAGCCGGATCAGCACTATCCAGTCTTCCGGCAGCATTTAGCCGCGGGGCAACAATAAAGCCGATTGTTTCCTCATTAACAAGCGACAGATCGTTTATTCCGGCCTGCTTACATAATGCTTTTAAGCCGATATGTTCCGTTTGCCGGATTTTTTGCAACCCTTTTTTTACAAGGAGACGATTTTCATCTTGTAAAGAAACGAGATCTGCGACTGTCCCGATTACAGCAATGTCAAGCAGCTGCTCCGGCACAAATCCGTACAATGCATGTGCACACTTAAATGCGACTCCTGCTCCGGAAAGCTCACGGAAAGGGTATGCACTTTGCGGCAGCTTCGGATGAATGATCGCGTACGCTTGCGGGAGTACCGCACCAGGTTCATGATGATCGGTAATCATCAGATCAATGCCAAGCTCTTTCGCATATGCCGCTTCTTCCAACGCCGCAATACCGGTATCGACCGTGATAATTAAGCGAAACCCTTTTTCAAACGCATGCTGAAAAGCTGCTTTGTTCGGACCATACCCTTCCGTAAAACGGTTCGGAATATAAAAATCAACGACAGCACCTAACTGTTGAAGTGTCTGCAGCATGATCACCGTACTTGTTACGCCGTCTGCATCATAATCGCCAAAAATTAAGATCGGCTCTTTTTCTGTGATTGCTTGTTTCACCCGCTGAACAAAGCGTTCCATTCCGTCCAGTAAAAACGGGTCATAGAAAGTTTGCTTTTCCGGAAATAAAAAAGCCCTGGCTGCCTCCTCCGAGTTGATCCCTCGATTTACTAACAGGCCGGCAACAAGGGGGGAAATATTTAATTGTTGAACTAGCTTCTGCTTCTTTTCTTCGTCAGATTTCTTTATCATCCATCTTGTTTTTGACTGTAACATAAATTCACCTCTTGCTCTATCATTATACAAGAGGCAGTGACATTCTACAACGAACGCTATCATTTCGCTTATTTATATTTGTCCAACATAATATCATAATACCTTCAGCAGCGTATTCCTGCCTTTAAAAATTTCAATTTTCTATTCGTCAGATCCCTTTTCTTGTATATTTTCTCCTTTATACATTTGCAGTTCGCTTGTTAATGAGTGATTTTCCTTTTTTAAATCTTTCAATTCTTTTTGCAAACCATATACACGGACAAGTCCGACAGAGCCAATCATCACGCCGCCCATTAACACCGAAACTAAGATTACGAGAATTAACGGCCAATCGCTCTTACCAAATAAATAATTTACCGTTACAGGATTAACATTAATAACTGCAAAAATAGCGACAATTAAAGCAAAAACAATCCCAAGCAAAAATGTCCATTGAAATTTCATACTAGCCCTTCTTTCCTTTACTATCGTTCATTTCCAGCCAATATCAGTACAATCATAAGCGATACCAATTAACATACTCACTAAAATTTCAAAAAGCTGTCACAATGACAGCTTTTTGAAAAAAACATGAATCATACCTGCGGCTGATCGGATATTTTTCGTTTTACTTTTGCCGTTTTCAGCACGCCTTTTTTCTTCAATTCCTTTGCTTTCCAGACATACCAGAGCTGTGCAGCAATGAAGAGGGAAGAATACGTCCCGGATATTAATCCGGCTAATAATGCCACGTTAAAATTACGGATCGATTCACTGCCAAAAATAAGTAATATAATGACCGAAGCAAGAACCGTTAACATCGTATTAACCGAGCGAAGAAGTGTCTGTCTTAAACTGGTATTGACAATATCAGCGAGTTCGGACGCTGACTTTATCCGTTTCCGTTTATGCAAATTTTCGCGTATCCGGTCAAACGTAACAATCGTGTCATTAATCGAGTAACCGATAATCGTCAGTACAGCTGCGATAAAGGTGAGATCAACCTCTAAGCGCGTGATACTAAAGAAGACGATAATAAAGAAAGCATCATGGAGTAAAGCTAATACAGAGGCAATCCCCATAAAAGCCTCAAACCGGAAGGCTACATAGATAATGATCCCTAAAGAAGAAATCAATACGGCATATAATGCATTCTTCGCCAGTTCCTTCCCGACAACAGGCGATACAACACTTACGCTTGGGTCGGCACCGTATTGTTCATGGAAATGCGCTTTTAGTGCATTTACTTCATCCTGATTTAAATCACCTTTTAATCTTGCAACCCCGATATCTTTGTTCTCACCCGAAATCACGATATCATCAGCCTGTAAATCTATTTCTGCCAATTGATTTTCCATTTCTTCCGCTGTAATTTCTTTATTTGCCAGTATTTCAATCCTCGTTCCGCTTGTAAAATCAATAGCTAAATTCAAGCGGAAAATAGCGACAATAACGATACCGGCGACGACAAAAATGGAGGAAATCGTAAAAAACAGTTTGCGGTGTTTGACGAAATCAAACCAGTCAAACCGCGTTGGTAAATCGACCGTATCTAAATTTTCTTTTATCTCATGAATATCTTTTTTCCTGACCCCGAACCACCAAGGATGTTTATCAAACAGCTTACTATTTACCAATAAACTCATAAACCATCTGGACGCATAAACCGAGGTAATAAAGCTGACTAAAATACTGACAATCAACCCCGTCGCAAACCCTTTAACAGAGCTGTTGCCAAAGGCAAAGAGTACAATGGATGCAATTAAGGTTGTGATGTTGGCATCAAAAATCGTCGATAATGAATTTTTCTCTCCGGCTCGAAATGCAGATTTGATCGTCTTGCCGACTTTTATTTCCTCACGGATTCGTTCGGCGGTAATAATATTGGCATCGACCGCCATTCCTACCCCGAGAATTAAAGCGGCAATTCCCGGCAGTGTAAGAACCGCATTCATCCAATCAAAGGCCAGCAGTGTTAAGTAAAGATAAATAGAAAGCGTAACAACGGCAATAACGCCTGGTAAGCGGTAGTAAACGATCATAAAAATGAAAATCGCAAGTATCCCGATAATGCCGGCAAAAACGGTCTCATCCAATGCAGTCGCGCCAAATTGGGCACCGACAGAATTGGAATAAACCTCATCCAACTGTACCGGCAATGCCCCTGCATTCAGCAGGTTTGCCAGTGTCTGGGCCTCTTCCACTGTAAAATTGCCTTCAATGGTAACACTGTTCTGGTTAAAAACTTCATCAACTCGCGGTGCAGAGATAAATTTTGGCTCTGACTTTGCACTTTCAGCCTGATAAGAATCCCCTTCCTGATAATCAAGCCAGATAACCAAGACATTATTCGGGCGGCCCTTTTCAACGATCTGTTGGGTGACATCATGGAATTTTCCCGCATCTTTTAATTCAAGGACCACGTTCGGCTTGCCATATTGGTCAAAGGATTGCTTGGCGCCGCCTTCAACCAGATCCGTTCCGTCGAGCAATTTATTATCTTCAAAATCACGGAAAGACAAATTCGCTTCTGTCGAAAGGATTTCCCGTGCCTGCGCCTGATCCTCTACTCCGGCAAGCTGGACACGGATCCGGTCATCTCCCTCAATTTGAATATTCGGTTCACTGACTCCGAGAACATTAATCCGTCTGTCGAGAGCTTCTACCGTACTGGTCAGGGTAGACTGGGTAACTTTTTGTCCGTCATTTACCGGGCTAACCTCATATAAGATTTCGAACCCGCCTTGAAGATCCAAACCCAGCTTAATTTGATTTAAAATTTGATTCGTTGTTAACCCCATTCCACTGCCAATTAGAATAAGGAGCAGAAAAAAAGCAACAATACGGCTTCGTTTTACCATTATGTAAAAAATCCTCCTAACTAAAAACCTAAAAGTGCATGTTCCAGTAAATATGCAATAATTACATTCCCCATTATGGAACAGTTTAGGGGCAGTGTCAATTTATTGTCCATGACAGAAATTTGAACATTAATTCAGCAAAAAGTTTCTCTCCTCTTCACTGTCAAAATCGAATTCTGCTGTTTTATACGCTTCAATGGAAATATAATTGAGTACATCGCTTATTTTTACAGCAAAAACAGCTTCAATTATTTCAAATAATTTAATATCCTCTTTTACGGTTTTCCAAACTTTTTTTGTTAAAAACGTCCACAATTCTTCCTCTTGTACCGTTCCGTAGCCAAGCAAAGCAAATTCCTCTAATTTACTTTGCAATACAGGTTTTATTTTCAACTTAAATGAATCGTACGGATGCTCCTGTGCCATTAAAACCCCTCCCGAATAAATAATGATCTATCTTTTTTCGAAAAGCTTGTCATGCTTTGTCCATCTTTGTGCATATACTTCATTGTATCCGAAAACAGCTTATTTGAGAAGGCAGGGAGAAGAATGTCTAAATTTTTAAAAGGAACAATGATTCTTTTAATCGCCGGTCTTATTACGAGGGTGCTTGGTTTTATTAACCGGATCGTAATCGCCCGCTTTATCGGCGAAGAAGGAGTCGGCCTTTATATGATGGCTTTTCCGACGTTCATTCTCGTTATTACCATTACACAGTTTGGCCTTCCTGTCGCAATTTCGAAAAATGTTGCAGAAGCAGAAGCTGCGGGTGATACGGCTAAAACGAAAAAAATCCTTATTGTTGCACTTGTCTTCACAATTATACTATCGGCTGTTTTCACACCGGCACTGTTAATATTCGCGCCTTATTTATCAAAAACGCTGTTTACCGATGCAAGAACGTTATTTCCTTTACTGGCCATTGCACCGGTAGTTCCGATCATTGCTGTTTCTTCCGTTTTACGCGGCTATTTTCAAGGACGCCAGCAAATGAAGCCGGCAGCCTACTCGCAAATGATTGAGCAGGTAATTCGCATCACGTTAATAGCGGCGCTGACAAAAGCATTCCTGCCATACGGCGTCGAATATGCTGCAGCAGGGGCAATGCTAGCAACTGTCTTTGGCGAATTGATTTCTTTACTCTATTTATTAGCTTCATTTAAATTAAAAAAGAAATTTCGTTTCAGAAAAAAATTTTTCTCTTATATACAGTCTGGAAAGACAACCTTTAAGGAATTAATGAGCATTTCGCTTCCGACAATGGGCAGCCGAATGATTGGATCGGCATCGTGGTTTTTGGAGCCGATTGTTGTTGCCCGCAGTTTGGCTCTTGCCGGAATTGCTGCAACTGAGGCAACAAAACAGTACGGTGCCTTAACGGGATATGCCCTGCCGCTCTTAATGCTGCCGTCCTTTATTACGCTATCCTTATCAACCGCACTGGTACCGGCAATTAGCGAAGCACAGGCAAAGGGGCAAAAAAGATTAATTGAGTACCGTCTGCAACAATCGCTGCGCTATTCGCTTATTACCGGAGGACTTGCTGTCGTACTGCTGTTTGTATTATCCGACTCGCTTATGCTGGTGATGTATCACTCTGAAAGCGGTGCTTCCTTTATAAAGTTTATGGCTCCGTTATTCTTATTTTACTACTATCAGGGTCCTCTGCTGGCAGCCTTGCAGGCACTTAATCTGGCGAGAGCCGCCATGATAAACAGCTTCATCGGCAATGCTGTAAAAATTGCCGTGATTTTTGCGCTGGCCAGCCGGCCGCAATTTGGGATTAACGGAGTTGCCATCGGTATGCTCGCAAGTTTCGTATTAGTAACTTTCCTTCATTTTGCGACTGTGTTAAAGACGATTCCATTCACGTTTTACTTTAGAGAATATGCTAATGTTTTCCTTGCAATAATTGTTTCCGGGTGCGCAGGTTCTTTTCTGTTTTACAATATGAAAGAGCAATTTTCCTTACTATTAATTGTCCTTGTTGTCACAATATTGATCACAATTGTTTACTGCGCATTGATTTTGGTATTCCGTCTCGTGCATCAGGAAGAGCTCCAAAGAATCCCTTTTGTCGGAAAAATATTAACAAGACTAATTTATTTGTAAACCGGAGTTCCCGTTAACAAAACCAGCGTAAGTTTAGCTTCCTGAAAAAAAGTTCACTCGTCGATAATATCAATATAAAATTGACCGTTTTGGTAACTGCAAAAGGAAATTTCCTTGATTTCTTTAAAGCCTTTTTTACGTAATTGTTGTCTTAACCATAAAGGTGTCTTGCCGATTACCTTTAAATTATTCAGCTGGACGGCTCCGTCAATAATAAGTGGAAGAGAAATGTCTCCTTCATCATTATTTCTTTTCTTAAACACCGATAAGTTACCGGAGGTTTCTAATATCGCAAATTCGACATCGGCAATATTGCGGACATCTTTTTCCCGTAATTGTACGAGCAAATCATCGAGATTGTAGCGCTGCTGCCGCATTACCTTTTCATCTATTTTGCCGTGCTTAATAATAATCGCCGGCTGTCCGTCTACTAAATCACGAAATTTTTTGCTTTTTAAAGAAATAAATGAGAAAACAATTTGGATGACCATTAAGACGATCATTGGCAAAATCGACAAAAACATTGGTGTCTCTGCTTTATCAATTGCCATTATCGCTAAATCAGCAATCATAATAAAGACTACTAAATCTAATATACTTAACTCGCCTATCTCTCTTTTTCCCATAAAACGAAAAATGATAAGAATCAAAATGTACAAAAAGAGCGTTTTTCCAATTATCGATAGATATACTTCCAATTTTTCATTCTCCCTCCGTTAACATATTCCATGCACGTCTTATCATATTCTGTCCGCTTTTCTTTAAAAAAATCAGCCGAAAAAGCATTCTATTTCCGGACAAAAATGAATATGCTTGTACAGATTAGAGGTGAGAGGTGAGAGGTGAGAAGTGAGATTCGATGAAAGGGGAGGTTTATTATCGAAGGATCAAAGCATTTAAGTAGTGCGATATTATTTGGGGTCGTTTCTGTCTTTTTGATCGCAATCGTGAGCAGCTTTATTTTTTCCATATTGCTTCGTTTTACTGAGCTGACGGAAGGGTCGTTACAATTTACGATAACAGCAGTTTCTTTTATAACCTTATTTGTTGGCGGATTTATCTCAGGAGGAAAAGGGAGACAGAAAGGGTGGTTTTTAGGAGGTCTGACAGGGCTTATCTATTCTCTAATTGTTTTCATTTTTCAATATTTAGGATTTGATCGTTTATTTTCCTTCGAGCAAATTGTCTATCATGTTTGCTACACATTCATTGCCATGATGGGAGGAATTTTAGGAGTAAATGTGGCAAATTCTAAAATGGGATAATCGTACAGGCGGATTTACTGTCTCTTACAATACTTTGTTAAGCAATGAAAAAGTTATAAAAAGTGCCTCAAAGCCTCAATTCTTTGCGGCACTTTTCTTTTTTTGTTTTCTCTATAAAGTGAAACTTCCATCAGTGGGGTTTTCTTTCATCCCCCACTGATGGTTAGTCGCGCGGAGCCCGATTGATTTTTCTAAGAGCTGAAGCTCTAAGAAAAATCTTATTTCACCAATCGGGCTTTTAGGGGCAGTTTATCCCCCACCTAAAATGACTGGTATTACCTCCATTTTTGAGGTGGGGGTATTACTGACCCTTAATCTGCGATAAAATGAGACTAAAACTGGCATCGCTCTCTATTTTATTAAGAGTTGGCCGGTGAACTTTCATCTTCTAACACGTTGCGAACTGCAGCCCGGTCGTATGTAAGTCGGGTACCGTCACCGCACTTTATGATAATTTTTCCATCATCCAAAGCATCAACAATACCATGGAGACCGCCAATCGTTACAATCTTATCGCCTTTCTTTAAATCGCTTTGCATTTGCTGCACTGCTTTTTGACGCTTCTGCTGCGGACGAATTAAGAGAAAATAAAATAATACGAACATTAAAATAATCGGTCCTAATGTACCAATATATTGTTCCATTTACTTCACCCCTTTCCAATTATATGTTTAAAAGTTCTTTGCACCTGGTTTATTAAAGCCATATCGTTCAAAAAACTCTTCTTTAAAGTCACGCAATCGATCTTCCTTAATCGCTTGTCTGACTTGCTCCATTAAGTTTAACAGAAAATGAAGATTATGATAAGTAGTAAGTCGAATTCCGAACGTCTCATTACAATGAATTAAATGACGGATATAAGCACGGCTGTAATTTTTACATGTATAACAGTCGCAATCGTGATCAAGCGGCGTAAAGTCCCTAGCATACTTTGCATTTTTAACGACAAGCCGTCCCTCTGATGTCATGACAGTGCCGTTTCTGGCAATTCGTGTCGGCAGTACACAGTCAAACATATCGACACCACGAATCGCCCCGTCAATAAGGGAATCAGGCGATCCGACACCCATTAAATAGCGTGGTTTATTATCCGGCAATAATGGTGTTGTATGCTCGAGAATGCGATTCATCGTGTCCTTTGGCTCCCCGACGGAGAGACCGCCGATCGCATAACCGGGAAAATCAAGTGAAACAAGATTCCTGGCGCTTTGCGCGCGCATGTCCTCAAACTCACCGCCTTGGACAATGCCAAATAACCCTTGCTCTTCCGGACGCTTATGAGCCTTTAAACATCTCTCCGCCCAACGCGAAGTCCTGGAAACCGATTTCTGCATATAGTCATATTCAGCCGGATAGGACGGACATTCATCAAAAGCCATGATAATATCGGAACCGA
Source organism: Bacillaceae bacterium Marseille-Q3522 (assembly GCA_017898095.1). Classification (GTDB taxonomy): domain Bacteria; phylum Bacillota; class Bacilli; order Bacillales; family Cytobacillaceae; genus JAGKQJ01. The sequence goes on from JAGKQJ010000002.1 coordinate 17,224, forward strand.
GTGCATTTTGAATTTCAATTGCTTTTTCCGGGGATAAAAACAGCTTGTCCCCATTTAAATGATGACGAAAATGGACGCCTTCTTCTTCAATTTTCCGGAATTCACTCAAGCTAAAAACCTGAAACCCGCCGGAATCGGTTAAAATTGCACGGTCCCAATTCATAAATTTATGCAGTCCCCCGGCTTCACGTATGATGTCATGACCGGGACGGAGCCATAAATGGTACGTATTGCTTAAAATAATCCCGGCATCCATTGCTTTTAATTCTTCCGGTGCCATCGTTTTTACGGTGGCCAATGTTCCCACCGGCATAAACACCGGGGTGTCGAAGCTGCCATGCGGTGTATGGACACGTCCGAGTCTTGCCCCGGTTTGCTTGCATGTTTTGATTAATTCATAACGTATAGCTGTCAAAAACTACGCTCCTTCCGATCTGCCTTTTACAACACACATCATTGATTATGCTAAAAAGGTAAAACTTTGTCAATGTTAAACGATGAACATTGCGTCACCGAAGCTGAAAAAACGATAGCGCTCCTTCACGGCTTCTTCATAAGCGTGTAAGACATGCTCACGACCTGCCAATGCACTGACAAGCATAATCAATGTAGATTTCGGCAAATGAAAATTTGTAATTAATCCGTCAATCCCTTTAAATTGGAAACCGGGATAAATAAAAATATCCGTCCAGCCGCTTGCTTTTTGAAATGGGCCATTCGCTGCAGCGGCAATCGTTTCTAACGTTCTCGTCGAAGTTGTCCCGACAGCAATGATCCGCCCGCCCTTATTGCGGACATCATTTAAAAGTGCTGCTGTTTCTTCTGACATATCATAAAACTCCGCATGCATTTTATGCTTATCAACCTCCGCCACATCAACAGGGCGAAAAGTGCCTAACCCGACATGGAGCGTGATAAAAGCAAGACGGACACCCATTTCCTTCAATTCTGCAAGAAGCTTTTTCGTAAAATGGAGCCCTGCGGTCGGTGCGGCCGCAGAGCCTCTTTCTTTTGCGTAAACCGTTTGATAGCGGTTCTGGTCATCCAATTGCACTTTTATATACGGCGGAAGCGGCATTTTCCCTAATTGATCTAAAATTTCATAAAAAATACCTTTATAAGAAAATTGAAAAATACGTCCCCCATGTTCCGCTTCACCGGTGCATTCAGCTGTCAACCTCCCGTCACCAAATACAAGCTTTGTACCGGTCTTTACCCGCTTTGCCGGTTTTACAAGTGTTTCCCACTTGTCCTTTTCCTCCTGTTTTAATAAAAGCACTTCAATTTTTGCACCAGTATCCTCTTTAACACCAAAAAGTCTCGCAGGCAGTACTTTCGTGTCGTTAAGAACGAGGCAATCTCCCGGTTTAAGGTACTTTTTTATGTCGGTAAAGTGGGCATGTGCGAGCTCTCCTGTTTTTTTATCAAGTACCAGCAGACGGCTCCCCGAACGATCACGGAGCGGTGTCTGGGCAATTAATTCCTGCGGTAAATGAAAATCAAATAAATCTACTTTCATGGAAGTCACCTTTCTCTTTTGTTACGCATATTCATTTGTAAAGATATCCGGCAGCAGCACATCTTTATGCTAACTAGTGAATAACTCAGGATAAAAGTTTGCCTGCGGATAATTATAAGCTTCATTATTTTTTGTATACCAGGTCTGTATCATCATTAATTTTTTAAAATAATCACTTGAATTTCCCTATTAAATAGAGAATTAGTGATAAGGCTATACTTAGCAGGATCGATGTCGTGATTGGAAAATAAAACGTACTGTTTTCTCTTTTTATAACAATATCACCTGGCAGCCTTCCAAGGGAAAAGAACTGCATGAGAAAACCAACCGCAAAAATGACAATTCCGGCAACCATCACTATTTTCGCCAAGCTATTCAATCCGGCGGCACCTCCATATGAAAATGCTGATACGCAAGCTTTGTAACAACTCTGCCCCGAGGAGTCCGCTGTAAAAAACCGATTTGTAATAAATACGGTTCATAAACATCCTCGATCGTATGCGCTTCTTCTCCGATAGAAGCTGCAATCGTCTCCAGTCCCACCGGACCGCCGCGAAATTTTTCGATCATGCCTTTCAGCAATTTGTGATCAATATGATCCAGACCTAACCGGTCTACTTGGAGCAATTCCAAGGCAAATTGCGCCAATTCCATATTAATCATACCGTTGCCGCGCACCTGAGCAAAATCTCTTACTCTCCTTAGCAAGCGGTTGGCAATCCGCGGTGTCCCTCTGGAACGTCTTGCTATTTCATTTGCCGCTGTTTCATCGATTCCCGCTTCGAGGACATCTGCCGTCCGCAACACAATCTGCTCCAGCTGGGAAACGGAATAATATTCAAGTCTGCTAAAGACGCCGAAGCGGTCACGGAGCGGCGCCGATAACGATCCTGCCCGCGTCGTTGCCCCGATTAACGTAAAAGGCGGCAGATCCAGACGCACGGAACGGGCACCAGGTCCATTTCCAATGACAATATCGAGACAAAAATCTTCCATTGCCGGATAAAGCACTTCTTCGATCGCCCGCGGCAGCCGGTGAATTTCATCAATAAAAAGCACATCCCCCGGTTCCAGCGATGTTAAAATTGCTGCTAAGTCTCCCTGCCGTTCAATTGCCGGCCCTGCCGTTGTCCGGATATGAACACCCATTTCATTTGCGATAATCGTAGCAAGTGTTGTTTTTCCCAACCCGGGAGGACCGTATAAAAGAACATGATCAAGTGTTTCCTGCCGCAGCTTGGCAGCCTGGATAAAAACTTGCAAATTTTCTTTGATTTTATCCTGTCCGATATATTGTTTGAGCGTTTGCGGCCTTAAGCTCTGTTCAAACGGTGCATCCTGCAAATCTGCTTCACTTGAAATAATTCTGTCGCTCATATTCCTCCGCCTTTATCATTGAATATTTTAAGGGTTACGACCTCCACTTCTAAGCGAAGCGTAGGTGGGATTTTTCAATCAGGTGGAGTAGAGTCTCCACCTGATTTCTCTAGTTTTCCGTTTACTGAAACGAGTTCATTATCTTAGTAATAATTTTAACGCTTTTTTTATGTACTGATCGGTTGTTAAATCGTCATTTTTTAATTCACCGGATACTTTTTTAATTTCCTTTTCAGAATATCCCAATGCCTGCAAGGCTAAAATTGCTTCATCTAAATTCGCATTAATTTCATTTTTTTCCTTTTTCTGTTTATAGGAGACAGCATCGCCGTCGGAAAGCCCGATGACATCAAGCAGTTTGCCTTTTAAATCTAAAATCATTTGCCGTGCCGTCTTTTTCCCGACCCCGGGAAATTTTATTAAAAATGCTTCATCCTCCGCTTCGATTGCGCCAACAAATTGTCCCGGCTCACATGCTGCCAATATTGCCAAAGCACCCTTTGGGCCAATCCCGGAAACATTTAAAAGCTTTGAGAACAATTGTTTTTCTTCCTGTGATGAAAATCCGTATAGAGCAATCACATCTTCTCTGACATATTGATAGGTAAACATGCAAACGGACTGGCCAAACTTCGCAGTATAGCTGTACGGATTCGGTGTCACAATTTGATAACCAATCCCCTGGTTTTCAATGACAATATATTGCGGGAAAACACGATTCACATTTCCTTTAATAAATTCATACAAACAAATCTCTCTCCTCTGAAAACGCCGCTGTGCGTCTGCCGTAAATGGAAGGGTGGAAAGCCGCACAAGGAACATTTCACCTTATAACTTGGTTCAATTAAAGATACTTTATATCATATTTTATCATAGTTTCCCCATTTATTTTAACATCAAGTGCGTTTTCTTCCTTTTGGATACGACTCTTAAACTTTTAATGTTTTATCTTAAACAGCAAAAAAGGCAACAAAATGTTGCCCGGACGCTACTTTGGTTCTGCAAGTTCATTTGCTTTTGAATATGATTGAAAAACCTCTAACACTTTTACATAGCGGTCTTTTGTTAAAATGGGAATCCCCTTTTTCAGTTCCCGGTGTTTATTACTTTCGAGTCTTCCTAAATCAATTTGAAAAAAAGATTGGATGATATTATAATGATCAGGCTTGCCGTTAAAGATCGTTAAAACACCTTCCTCGGTAATACCAAAATAACCATTTGCCTTTAACAGTGGAGAAATATCATCTACTTCGCGGCGAAAAACCACTTTTTCCCCGCCCATGTCTATCAGCTGCCAGTCTTGATATTTTGACCAAAAGTCTTCCATTGACCATATTGTTTCTTTTGTTATTTGCTCACTGATTTCTCCATCTAAATAAAGGTTTTCTAAAATAACGGTCATTTCTACCGGTGCCGGTACGGTTGGCCGGGTTACTATTTTTTCGGCAAAAACGGGAAGAGTCATTTTTGCGGAAAAAAATATCAATGCGAGCGATAATATGAAAGCCCTGCCTTTTTTCATCTTGGTTCACCTCTTTTGTTCCTTGAGAAGTCAAATTCATTTCTTTGAAAGGTAAAGAGCTTCGTTCAGGCGCTTTTTCCTTTTTAGCAGAGTCTTCCCTTCAATTCCGTAAATCCGGCTTACTGAATGTAAATTACTATCTATTTCATAGTTTGACCAACCTGTTGAAAAATTATCCATTGTTTAAAGTTGCCGCCTTTTGCCTGGCATCCCTTAGTTTCATAATTTTTTTGCTTTCCTAAGCAGAAAAAAAGACGGCAATAATGCCGCCGAAAACGTATCGGGAAAAATTTTTACTATACAACGGGATTTAAATCAATCATTTCACATTCCAGTGTTAGAGAGTATGAACCGGATAGCCGATTCCTTTTTCACCCGCTTCCATGATCACTTCTCCTAAAGAAGGATGCACATGAACAGTGAGAGCCAGATCTTCCAATGTTAACCCGGTTTGCAGGGCAACCGCCAACTCGTTAATCAGTTCAGCCGCATTCGGACCGGCAATGAAGCCGCCTAATAACGTTCCGTCCTCCGTATCAGAAATCAGTTTGATAAATCCATCAGGATCATTTAGGGTTAAAGAGCGCCCGTTTGCAGCGAACGGGAATTTTGTCACTTTCGGTTTAAAGCCCTTTGCTTTCGCTTCTTGTTCCGTCAACCCGACAGATGCTAATTGCGGCTCAGAAAAGACTACTGCGGGAATGACATAATCCTCCGGATAGACCTGATCGCCGGAAATTATTTCTGCAACTGCTTTTCCCTGCATGGAAGCACGGTGAGCAAGCGCGATTCCTTCCGTCACATCACCAATCGCATAAATATGGCCGGCGGATGTCCGGCACTGGGCATCCGTAGCAATAAAACCGCGCTGTGATGTTATTATTCCGGCTTTATCAAGCTCCAACCCTGATATATTTGGTTTTCTTCCTACTGTTACTAATACATAATCAGAAGTAAATGTTTGCAGGCTTCCGTTTATTTCCGCAGTAACCGTCCCTTCAAGCGCGTTTTCAGAAATATTTTGTACTTTCGCCTCCGTTATAATCGTCACATTTGCTTTCTTTTTCAATTTTTTTGCGACAAGCGAACTCATATCCTTATCAAAGCTAGGGAGTATATCTTTCGCACCTTCCAAAATGGTCACTTCTGTACCAAAATTTGCGTATACTGTCCCAAGCTCAATGCCAATATAGCCGCCGCCAATTACGGTAAGCCTGCGCGGGATTTCTTTTAATGCTAAAGCTCCTGTAGATGAGATCACTCTGTTTCCCCATGTCATAAACGGCAGACAAACCGGTACAGAACCTGTTGCAATAATACAGTTGGTAAATGTATACGTCTCCTTTGCCACAGTAAGCGTGTGCTCATCAATGAAACTTGCAGTTCCTGTTATGATTTCAACACCATTTGCTTTAAGCAGTGACTTGACGCCATTTGTCAATTGCCCGACAATCCCGGCTTTCCAAGCCTGTACTTTAGCAAAATCAATTTCCGGATTTGCAAAATAGATACCTATTTTTTCAGCTTCGCTTCCACATTCTTTATAATGGCTAGCTTCAATTAAAGCCTTAGAAGGAATACAGCCGACATTTAAACAGGTTCCGCCAAGCTCTTTTGCTTCTACTATCGCTGTTTTTTGTCCTAATTGAGCGGCGCGAATGGCGGCAACGTAGCCGCCCGGACCTGCTCCTATGACCATTGTTTCAAATTTTTTCATTGTTTACCCACCTTCATTTCAACATCGCGGTTTGTAGACAGAAGAACGGAAGTACTATAGTAAAATTTTCTAAATATACACTTTAAATATCAAAGTTCGCGGATCGCGGGCAGGCACCCTGCTGAGGAAGGAGTTACCGCTTCCGCGATCAACATTTTTCATCCTGCAATTTACGTCCTGGCTTTCCTTTTTTAACAGCGAAAAAATTGCAGTACGAAGGGATTTCCCTATTATTTCCTAAAAAAAGAGCCTGTAAGGATGCTGCAAATAAGTCACAACTGTAGTTAAAAACTGACTTGCCGGCTCTCCATCGAGAACCCGGTGATCAAATGTCAAGCTTAACGGCAGCATTTTTCGTGCATTCCAAAGTCCATTCTCAAAAACAGCCGTCTCTTGTGTTGACCCAATTCCTAAAATACCGGCCTCGGGCGGATTTAGTACAGGCGTAAAATATTCAATTCCAGAAGCACCAAGGTTTGTGATCGTAAAAGTAGAACCTGTTAATTCATCACCGGATAAAGAACCATTGCGTGCTTTTTCACTTAAACTCTTAATCTGCCCTGCAATTTCTCCGACCGTTTGCTTATCCGCATGGCGGATTACCGGCACCATTAAACCTTCTTGGAGGGCAACGGCAATTCCTAAATGTACATGCTCATGGAGATGAATACTGTTATCAACAAAAGCGCTATTCATCTCCGGGTGCTTTTGCAGCGCAGCTGCAACGGCTTTTGCAAGATAAGCAGTTATTGTAACCTTGCCTTTAAAACCGCTGTTTTCTAAATCAGCACGCACTGCTTTGTGCAAATTCAATAGTTTCGTTATATCCGCCTTTCGCATCAGCGTAAGCTGTGCACTGCTTTGCAGACTTTCGTACATATTATCGGCAATGATTTTACGCATTCCTTTGATCGGTTTCACGATCGTTTTTTCCAGTGCTTTTTCTGCCTGCAACGGTGCTTTTGATACAATTGACTGTCCTTGTTCTAGCGCCAGCTGTACGTCTTTTTTTGTAATTCTCCCTTTCGGACCGGTACCGGTTATCCCTTCGTAAGCTATATCATGTGCACGGGCAAGTTTTTTTGCCGCCGGGGAAATTTTAATTCTGCCATTATGATGCGGTTCTGTTTTAGATACTGCCGGAGCGAATGAGGTTTGCTCATTTTGCACTGGGACTGCAACCTTTTCCTCTTTCGCTGTTGTATCCGGCAGTACTGTGCTTTCTGTTGATTCCCCCTCTTGTCCGATAAAAGCAATCGTTGCACCAACTTCCGCCGTTTCATCCACATCGAGGACAACGTCGAGCAAAACGCCGCTTTCCGGGGATTCAAGTTCATTTGTTATTTTATCGGTACTGATTGTTACAAGTGGGTCGCCCTTTTGTACCGTATCCCCTTTCTGTTTTAACCATTCAACAATCGTTCCTTCTTCCATACTCATTCCAAATTTCGGCATGACAACTTCCACAGCCATTATCTTTCACACTCCTTTAATTCCGTCCTTCATCTTTATACCAATGCAATTTGCGGATCATTTAATAATTCCGATACAACTTGAACAATTTTTTCAGGAGAAGGTAAATATAAATCTTCCAAGACGGGAGAAAACGGAACTGGACAATGTGGTGCTGTAATCATTTTGATTGGTGCATCCAAATCATCAAAACCTTTATCTCCCACCATCGCGGCAATATCTGTTGCCGCATTGCAGCGCGGGTTTGCTTCATCGACGATCACTAAATGATTCGTTTTGGCAACGGAGGTTAAGATCGTTTCTTCGTCCAGAGGAGATAATGTCCGCGGGTCAATGACCTCCGTTTCAATGCCTTTTTTTGCAAGAAGGTCCGCTGCTTTTAAAGCGGTATGAACCTGCTTGCCAATTGCCACAATCGTCAAATCACCGCCGCTTCTTTTAATATCTGCTTTGCCGAACGGGATTGTGTAATAGCTGTCCGGTACTTCCCCTTTCATCGTATAAAGTGTCTTATCTTCAAAGAATACACAAAGATCATCATCTTCGATGGCAGCTAATAGTAGTCCTTTTGCATCATATGGTGTAGACGGAACAGCTACTTTAATTCCCGGGATTGCAGTGAACATTCCGTATAAACTTTGTGAATGCTGCGCCGCCGCCCGGAAGCCTGCCCCGTGCACCGTGCGGATCGTTAAAGGTACGCGCGCCTTGCCGCCAAACATATAACGGAGCTTTGCCCCCTGGTTCATGACTTCGTCCAGGCAGCTGCCGATGAAGTCATTGAACATTAATTCGGCAACTGGGCGTAGTCCTGTTGCTGCAGCTGTGACAGCAGCACCGATGAAACCCGCCTCAGAAATTGGTGTATCGATGACGCGGTTTCTGCCAAATTCCGTGGCAAGCCCTTTTGTTAAACCGAATACGCCTCCCCATGCTTCGGAATCCTGGAGGTGATCAACCTCGGCACCGCCGGCAACATCGATGCCGATTAGCACAACATCTTCATTTTTCCGCATTGCCTGATGCAAGCTTTCGTTGATCGCGTTCATAAACGTAATTTTTCTTGTCATAATATTCACCTCATTTAAAATTAATGAATGGACCGGTTTTAAAATTGAGTCTGCAAAAGATAACAAATTTGCTGCTTTTTTAACAAACTCAAAAATTAATAAGCTACATAAACATCTTTTGTCAGTTCATCCGCATCCGGCAGCGGACTTTCTTCAGCGAAGACAACTGCTTCATCTATCGCTGCTTTTGCGAACTGTTCAATTTTTTCCAGATCGTTAAGACCGGCAATTTTATTTGAAACTACGTAATCTTTAAAGCGGGAAATCGCATCAAGTTCATGTAAATGTTTATCTCTTTCTGCTTCCTTTTTGTAGTTTTGTGAATCTCCTTCAAAATGACCGAAGTTGCGATAGGTTTTACATTCAAGTAAGGTCGGCCCCTCGCCGTTCCGTGCTCTTGCAATTGCTTTACCTGCTGCTTCATATACTGCCGCCACATCTTTTCCGTCTACGACTTCACCGGGAATGCTATAGCCGGCAGCCCGGTCAGCAATTGATTTACAGCTTGAGGCATATTCAAATGTTGACGCTTCACCGTAACCGTTATTTTCGGCAACAAAGACTACCGGAAGGTTTAAGATTGCCGCCATGTTAATTCCTTCATGGAATGTGCCGTGATTGTTCGCCCCGTCGCCAAAGAAACAGACAGCTACATTTTTTGTCCCTTTTACCTTTGCTGTTAATGCGGCGCCGACTGCAAGCGGGAAACCGCCGCCAACGATTCCATTGGCACCAAGCATTCCTTTTGATATGTCGGCAATATGCATCGAACCGCCTTTTCCTTTGCAAAGTCCGGTTGCTTTGCCAAATAACTCTGCCATCATCCCGTTTAAATCACAGCCCTTTGCAATACAATGACCGTGACCGCGATGTGTGCTCGTAATCGAATCATCATCTGTCAAATGGGCACATACGCCGACAGCAACCGCTTCCTGCCCGGAATATAAATGAACAAACCCGGGGAGTACCCCTTTTTGAAAAATTTCGTGTACAGTATCCTCAAAGTTGCGGATCTCATTCATTTTTTGATAGATCCATTTTGCTTTTTCAGCTGTAATATTGCTTTCTTTCACCTGAGATGCTGTCATTTTTCATTCCTCCTTATTTATCGAAAAAAATTCCGGCAAATATTTTTGCTTCATTAAATCTTTATGCAAGCATCGTGCCAATTTGGAAAGCGTTTTCATAACAAGATTCTTTTTATAGAAAAAAATAAAAATGAGACGAATCATGAAATTGTCTCATTTCGTCTCATTTTGGCTCACTTTTTCTAAACATTCTTTATCGCAGATTTAAGTTTGTAAGATCTCAGCAAAAGGCTGCTTTTTAAAGCTGATATTTTTTTAGCTTTCGGTAAAATGTACTTCTCGGGATATTTAGCATTTTTGCCGCTTCTGCCGCATCCCCGTCTGTCTGCTCGAGCATTTTTTTGAGCCGTTCTCTTTCGAGCTGCTCACGGTAGTTTAAGTCCGCTGTTTTTGTTGCCTTCTTGGGAAAAGAAAACACTCTGTCATATAAAAAGCTGCGCACGGATGCTGCATCCGGAAGTGTTTCCCCGTAATAAGTTTGCATAAGCTCAAGCACATTAAAAAGCTCGCGGATATTTCCCGGCCAATGATACTCTTTTAGAAGCGCAAGATTCGGTTCCGTCCAATGCACGTTCCACTGTCTTTTCTTCTGATAATAGGCAATAAAGTCAGTAATATCATCCTCCCTTTCCACTAAAGTTGGGAGTTTTATAGTATATACGATCATTCGGTAATACAAATCTTCACGAAAATCACCTGTTTTCACCATTTTGCGGATATCCTTATGCGTGGCAGACACAATCCGGACATCGATTGGAACCGGCTTTGTTCCTCCTATAGGTACTACCTGTTTTTCTTGTAAAACGCGTAATAGGGCAATCTGCATTTTTTCAGAAATTTCACCAATTTCATCTAAAAAAATCGTTCCTTTATGGGCAAGACGCAGCTTCCCGGGATAGCCATACCTGTTTGCTCCGGTAAAGGCACCGGCTTCATAACCAAACAGTTCACTTTCAAGCAGATCTGAAGGGATTGCACCACAATTTACTGCAACAAACGGTGCATCGCGGCGGACACTATTTTCATGAATAGACCGGGCAATTACCTCTTTCCCAGTACCGGATGCACCGTACAAATGGACAGCTACATCTGATTTTCTTACTTTGGCCGCCTCTTTCAGCACAGCCTGGAAGGCTGTGCTCGTGCCCTTTACACCGGAAAAAATAAATCGCGGCCAGACGGAATACAGTGTTGGATGGCTGTTTTTCTCCAGTTCCGCAACATGTATTTTCCACCCTATTGTTTCCCCGGATTTTTCAGATTGAATCGCTTCTTTTTTGAGAAAATTGTCTCTTGCGCCATTGTCCAATATTTCGTGTACTGTCTTTCTTTCAGAATGTACAACTGACTTCAGTGACGGATGAATATAAATTATTTGTTGTTTGCGATTGCATAATACATACGGATCTTGATCCATTTGGTGATCTAAGGCATAACCCATTAATTCGACTTCTTCTTCAAGGATTTTTTTCTGTAAGTGATGTTCAATCGCGTAAGCAGTTGCCGCAACAGTGCCAAGCAAATGTGGATGGTGATGGCAGTCAAGCGGGCTGGAAACGTCTATGATTCCAACAATATTTCCTGCTTCATCATGAATCGGGGACGCGGAGCAGGACCAATTTTGTGAAGCAAGCGAATAATGTTCAGCACCGATAATGGTCATTGGTTCTCGCGTTAGTAATGCCGTCCCAATTGCATTTGTGCCTACTTCACATTCCGTCCATCTTGCCCCTTCGACAAAATTAATTTGTTTAGCTAAATTCCAGGATACATTATTACCGATCATTTTTAAGACGTAACCGTCCCGGTCAATCAGCAGAATAGCGAGATCTAGATTTTGATACCATTTCCTGAGACGTTCAAGGAAAGGAAGTGAAATATCAAGCAATTGATTTTCTGCTTTTTGGCGTTCTGTCAGTTCCTTCATTTGCAGAAGCTTTTCGCCTTTTTTTGCATAAGGATCAACACCGGAATTACGGCATCTGTGCCATGACTCTCTGATTCTTTGATCTATGCGTTCTGTGTCGAGAACACCTTCTTTGATAAACCGATTCCACAATTGTTTTGTTAACGTATCCGTATACATGCTGATGCACCCCTTTACCATCTTTTCCAAAGATTTATCACAGGCGGGATATTTGCAGGTTAACCCACCTGAGTTAGCGAAGGCGGGTAATAAAGTGAAACTTAATCATAGTAGTTATCTTACTATTATTGTATAAGGAAAACGGTTTCGTGACAATAATTTCATCCGGCTTATTTTACACGGAAAATTTGAAAGGAAGGCAGTTGGGCTTAGTCTGAATATTAATAAATGCGGCCCAAGAAAAAACGAGCCGCATAACACATTTTCCGTTCTTTTACAAAAAGCTTATTCCTTTTTTTAAATCAAAACAAAGCAGGTTTATTTATTGTTTGTTTTAGCTCCTGAAAAAAATGCTGCCTTTTTTGTAAATTGGATACTGTCAATGCCATTACACGACGCATTTTTTCCGGATTTACATATCCCTTTTCCCGAATCAGTCTGTTCCATTCGCGGAAAATATCGCTTGGAAAGGCAAGAGCATATATAAAACCTTTATGATTACAATACCGACGGATTTGCGGATATATTTGCAATGCCGCAAAAGACCAATTAAGAAATGGTAAAATACGATTTGCATATTGTAAAATATCGGCATGGGCACCGCCATAGCTGATTAAATCAAAATCCAGTAAGTATAATACTCCTTTTTTACTGCGCAAAAAATTATGATGAGCAACATCCCCATGTAAAATGACACTGTCATCTTCCGCAAAAAACAATTGTTCCTCCGCTATCCCTTTCAGTGACCATCCAGCCCATTCAAGCAGCATATCAATTTCTTCCCGGCGCAGAAAGAATTTCACAAAAGAAAGGTTCCGGCAAAAGGTGTTGAAGCGTCCCTGCCATTTTTCCAAAAGTTGAAATGAAGGTACTAGTTTTTTATAACGGTCTGCCAATTTTTTTGAGGCATGATGATAATTTTCTAACAGATTCAACCCTGTGGAACGGTCGTAATCATGCAGATAAGAGAAGATCGGCTCCTCTTCTTGCAAATATTGCAAAAAGCCATAGTAGTTTCCATCCAGATAGAACGATTCATTACAACAAGAAAAAAATTGATATGTCTGCTTAAAACCTTCCTTATGCAAAGAAGCAGTAAAAGCTGCCTGAACGGTTAATCGTTGAAGTGAGGAAAATCCTTTTATGATAAAAGGATTTTTATGAAACATTACTAGATATACATGCTTACGAATTCGTGTTACTTGATCAGCTTGAATCGAACATTGCTTCTGTAAAAGGGAAAGGAGACGATTCCTCGTTTCATCGTCTCCCCAGTTTGCATTGCTAATACTAATCGTCATAGTCACTGCTTTCCTCTTGTTGCTGCGGTGCGGCAAACGGCTGTCCCGGAAGCGGTCCGTAAGCATAAGGATTTACTAATGGCAGTTGGCCGGCATTCATTGGCCGGAAAGGAGGCTGATACACCGGAGGGCTTCCCGGATTAAAATTTTTAGGTTGTACAGCCGGACCTCCGCCACAGCCACAATCTTCTATACCTTGCACAGGAGCCTGGAGTCCCGGTTGAAATGGAAACTGGCCAACATTTTCAACGGCTTCATAACCCGGAGCTGCCATTGGAAATGGCGGTGCGGCATAGTGTTGAAATTGCGGTGCGGCACCATCCGGGAATCCCGGCTGCTGATAACCTCCTGCCTGCCCATAAGCAGGAGTCATATAAGATGCAGTATCTTGGTATGGAGCATAAGGAATTTGCATGCCCATTCCCGCTCCTTGAATCGCCGGCTGATAAGGAACTTGCTTCATTTCGCTGTAAGCAGATTCTTCCTCATAGAATGAAGAAGATTCATCCATATAGCCTGCTGTATTTGCATCAAACGGTTGCTCATACGGTTGCTGTAAAGTCGGACTGACACTTTGCAACGGTTGTTGGTATGATTGTTGATAATGCTTATCATATGGCTGATGAAATGGTTGCTGAAATGGTTGCTGGAATGGTTGCTGGAATGGTTGCTGGAATGGAGCTTGCTGTTGATAAGGTGCTTGCTGAAAAGGATCCACACAAACCGGTTCACAAAACACAGGGGGATGCATAACCGGTGACACCGGATAACATTCCGACTGATAATACGGATATGGCGGTTGTTCCTGAATTCCCTGTACTTCAGGCTCACTTTCATACTCAGGACTTTCTGCCGCCGGGAGCTTTTCCTGCGGAAAAATATTTGCAGGTTTCTCGGGTAAAACCGGATGTTGCGGCTGAACGGATACGTTTGCCATGTTCATCATATAATAATTGTTAATATCGATTTCAGGAATAACCGGTTTTGGCATTTTTGGAATGTACGGCTGCTTTGCTGCTTCTTTTTTCACTTCTTTTAACGGTGCAGGCTTTTCCACAACCGGTGCCGCTTTAGGTATTTCTTTTTCAACTGGCTTTTCTTTCTCATATACCGGTTTTGCAATCGGTTTTTCTTTCTCATATACCGGTTTGACAATCGGCTTTTCTTTTTCATATGCAGGTTTTACAGCCGGCTGTTCATTTTCATACGCTGGTTTTACAGCCGGCTTCTCTTTGATAGCCAGCGGCGCTTCTTTCATAGCGTTTGCGCCTGTTACAGGTACTTTTATTTTCATCCCGGGCATGATCATATCTGGATTGCTGAGTTGCGAATTCAATTTCTTCAACTCTTCAAAATGAACACCATACTTCTTGGCGATTTTCCAAAGAGTGTCTCCTTTCTGTACGATATGGATCTTCACTATGTTTCCCTCCTATGCATAAGTCCATATATTGTATGAAGGAATGGGCAAATTGCGATTCATCTTCTAAAAAACTTTATGCGTTTTTCAAAAAAATATGATTGGTTCCCTTTTTTCCTTTCGTGTATCTTATATAATAAAGATGTACTAAAAGCAGAAGAAGGAGGAATAATATTGACAGAGCAAAAAAAAATTCTCGGTGAGGAAAGAAGAACCCTTCTGCTGGAATGGTTAAAAAAGAGTCGTACCCCTTTAACAGGCACAGAATTAGCAAAGAAGGTAAATGTAAGCAGACAAGTAATTGTCGGTGACATGACGCTCTTAAAAGCACGAAAAGAACCAATTATTGCAACCAGTCAAGGCTACTTATATTTACATACAGCACAGGCAGACGAAATTTTTGAAAGAACGGTTGCTTGTTATCATACACCGCAAAGAACAGAAGAAGAACTTAACTTATTGGTTGACTTAGGTATCACAGTTAAAGATGTAAAAATTGAGCACCCTATTTATGGAGATTTGACTGCTTCGATTATGGTTTCGAATCGCAAGGAAGTACGGCAATTTATTGAAAAAGTTGTAAAAACAAAAGCCTCCTACTTATCGGTATTGACAAAAGGCTACCATCTTCATACGATTTCCGCCGCTTCTGAACATGCTTTAGATGAGGCAGAACAAGCATTAAAAAAGCACAAATTCTTAATTGACACAAAGTGATAAACAGAGGTCAGAAAACCGCTTTACTCTTTAGTAATCATTATCAAAAATCTATCTTTTCATTTCGCTTCAGACTTAAGTGAACTCATTTCAGTATACTGAAACTTTGGGGAATCAGGTGGAGACTCTACTCCGCCTGATTGGGAAATCCCACCTACGCTTCGCTTAGAAGTGGGAGTCTTAACCCTTAAAAACATTCAAAAATAAAAATACCGGCAAGGTCCAAGCCTTACCGGCATTTTTATTTAAGTTAATTGGAAGTAAGGATAGCTGCCCAATACATCTACTTTACAATCCAACACCTCTAATTCTGCGATTGCTCCGGGGATAAGCACGTCATCCATTTTCCTGTCAATATCGATAATAAAAAAATAATTACCTAAACCTGTTTTCGTCGGCCGCGATTCAATTTTTATTAAATTGAGCTGTCTCCATGCAAATGCGGAGAGGACTTGATGCAGCGCACCGGATCGGTCAAGAGGCAATGTAATCATTAATGTTGTTTTATAACCTTTAAAGGCTGCAGTTTTCATCGGCAATTCCGGTGATTTTTTTGCTAAAATAATAAACCGGGTATGATTAAAATCAAAATCATGAATATTCCGCTTCACGATTTCCAGACCATATTCCTGTGCGGCTAACTCATTGGCAATCGCGGCAATTGCGTTTTCCTTATGCTGCTTTACAAATTGTGCTGCCGCAGCGGTGGAAGTTGTATTTTCACAAGGTACACCCTTTAGCTCACGATGCAGAAATTTATGGCATTGTGCAATCGCATGTGCATGACTAAAGACTTTTTCTATTTTACCCCAATCATTCACATGTCGGGGATGTACCATTAGATGCTGCTGAATCGGAACCGTAACCTCCCCCTCAATCGGCAAATGCGCTTCATGAATCAAATAATCAAGTGTTATATTAACCGAACCCTCTAACGTATTTTCCAATGGTACGACAGACAAATTCACTTCATCCTTTAATACTGCATCAATACAAATCGGGATTGTTGAATACGGAATTGCATCAGCAGCCGGAAATATACCGCGTACTGCTAAATCTGAAAATGTTGCTTTTGGTCCCAGATAACCTACTTTCAAAAATATTCTCTCCTGTCCTCTTTCCATCTTATAACGTACAAATATTGTATAATATTGGATGATTTCTGATTTATTTTAATAAACAGTCAGGCACCTGTTCCAAGAATTTCAACTTTCGCGACGAATTCAAGTTGTTTGAGTTTTGTAAGCAATTGATCGATATCAATATCCATTTCACTGACATCCAATGATAAAGTAACATTCGCCCTTCCTTGGAGAGGAATCGTTTGGTGTATCGTTAATACATTGCATCTCGAAGCTGCTACTACTTGTAACAAATTCGATAAAGTACCGGAACGGTCCTCCAGATGAAAAAACAAACTGATCAGCCGCTCTTTAATAATCGTATGGAAGGGAAACACGGTATCACGATATTTATAAAAGGCACTTCTGCTAAGGTCTACTTTTTGTACGGCATCCCAAACAGAATTTGCTTTCCTTCTCTCCAGCAGTACCTTTGCTTCTAACGTTTTTTTCATTGCCTCAGGCAAGACATCTTCACGGACTAAATAAAATTTTTTATTACCCACTCCGATCCCTCCTTAAGGGAATAGCTTTTCTTTATCTTATCATAAATTAAGAGAAAAGACCTATAACTCCTGAAGAACAATAGGAAAAATTTCTTAATCAGACGAAGAAAACCTCCGCCTGTTTTCCCATAAAGGATTGCTTACTCGACAAACTCAAATTCATATTTTAAAAGCCTGATTGTATCACCATTTTTTGCGCCACGTTCCCGCAATGCTGCATCGACGCCCATGCCGCGTAATTGCCGGGCAAAACGCCTTACGGACTCTTCCCGGGAAAAATCAGTCATTTTAAACAGCTTTTCAACCGCTGCACCAGATAAAACAAAGCTGCCATCCGGGTCTCTTGTAATGCTAAATTCCTGCTGTTTTTCCTCATATTTGTAAAGAACGCGGTGAACGCCCGTTTCTTCCTCCCCGTAATCAAGCGGAAACTCACTCGTCTCAGCCAAAATATCCGCGATTGCAAATAATAACTCACGCAGTCCCTGCTTTGTGAGTGCGGATATCGCATATATTGGCGCCTGGTCTTTTATTTTTTCCTTAAAAATATGTAAATTATCTTCTGCGTTTGGCATGTCCATTTTATTTGCAACAATTAATTGCGGCCTTTCCAGTAAACGCATATTATATTGCTCCAGTTCATTATTAATTGATACGTAATCTGTATAAGGGTCTCTGCCTTCCAGACCCGCCATATCAATCACATGAACAATAACCCTTGTCCTTTCGATATGACGTAAAAATTGATGACCCAGCCCGACACCCTCATGAGCGCCTTCAATTAAGCCGGGAAGATCAGCCAACACAAAAGAACGGCCATCTTCTGTTTCAACGACACCGAGATTGGGAACGAGGGTCGTAAATGGATAATCCGCAATTTTCGGTTTTGCCGATGAAACAATTGATAACAGTGTTGATTTTCCTACGCTTGGAAATCCGACAAGACCAACATCTGCCAATAATTTTAGTTCGAGCACAACTTCCCGCTCCTGCCCGGGTTCACCATGTTCTGAAAGTTCAGGTGCAGGGTTTGCCGGTGTTGCAAACCGGGTGTTTCCGCGGCCGCCCCTTCCGCCTTTCGCAATTACGGCACTTTGCCCATGTTCGATTAAATCAGCAATTACTTCTTCCGTGCCCGCAACCTTTACAACCGTGCCCGGCGGAACCTTGACAAGTAAATCCCTGGCATTCTTACCGTGCTGATTTTTTGACATCCCGTGTTCACCGCGGGCAGCTTTAAAATGACGCTGGTACCGAAAATCCATTAACGTCCGCAGTCCTTCATCAACTTGAAAAATGACATCTGCTCCTTTTCCTCCGTCACCGCCTGCAGGTCCGCCTTTCGGCACATATTTTTCCCGGCGGAACGCCACCATGCCATTCCCGCCATCGCCGCCTTTTACATATATTTTCACTTGATCGACAAACATTCTTTTATTCCTCCTGTTAACAGGATATCGTATGCAATACAGTACGAATATCAGCTTTCGTACCTGTCAGCTTATTCACATGAACGATATGGCACGAAAAATTTCAATACTAATTCTTCATTTGACATTTCCTGTACTTCAACCTGCAGTTTTTTTGTTTGTTTACTTTGCAAAAATTGCGAGATTTTCTCTTTATCTTCTATTATTCCACGGAAATCGAAAAAAAAACGAACACCTTCCGGCAACGGCTCCAACGACAGGAACAGATGATTATGATAAAAAGCTTTTACGCTTGTATGTAAACATGTAAAAAACACCTTTGTCCATTCAGTCAGTAATGAGTCATCTAAATGGTTTACTTTTGAATCGTTTAGCACTTCGTATTCCGTTTGAAAATAATAATCTGCCCAATTTGAACATAAAATAAACGCAGCAAATTGGGGGATATTCATATTAGACAGTTTTGCTTCCTCTCTGGATTCATATACAATTTCATCGATAATCTCCATCGCCCGCTCAATGCGATTCATGGCGATGTTGCCTTTTATTAATTGTATTTTATTTAACCAGTCATGACGAGAGTGACGCAACACTTCGACAAGGTTCCATTCCTTTTCCATATATGCACTCCTACTTTTGACACTCACTTGCTGTTAGTATACCAAAAAAGTTTCTAAGCGTAAGCAATTACATGAAGAAAAAACTTTATCTCCGGCTTTTTTATCGCAGATTAAGGGGCAGTAATACCCCCGCCTCAAAAATAGAGGTGAAACCAATCATTTTAGGCGGGGGATAAACTGCCCCTAAAAGCCCGATTGGTGAAATAAGATTTTTCTTAGAGCTTCAGCTCTTAGAAAAATCAGTCAGGCTCCGCGTGATAAGAATTTTCTTTGGGCTTTAGCCCTTAGAAAATTCAATCGGGCTCCGCGCGGCTAACCATCAGTGGGGGATGAAGGCCGACTAAGATCTCAGGCGTCCTGTTGCAACGTCGGCACTAGTACGTCCTGTACGTCGGAAACCCCCCACTGATGGAAGTTTCACTTTTTATTTTTCGGTAAAAAAAAACTCCAACCATTTATGTGATTGGAGTTTTGTTAAGAAGGATTATGCTTCTTGCGCTTCCGGATAAACACTTACTTGCTTGCGGTCACGGCCGATTCGCTCGAATTTCACGACACCGTCCACTTTCGCATACAAAGTATCATCACCGCCGCGTCCTACGTTCACACCAGGATAAATTTTTGTGCCGCGTTGACGGTATAGAATAGATCCGCCGCTTACGAATTGTCCATCTGCTCTTTTCGCTCCAAGACGTTTAGAGATTGAATCACGGCCGTTCTTTGTAGAACCAACCCCTTTTTTAGAAGCGAAAAACTGAAGATCTAATTTCAACATTTAATTCACCTCCTGCTTGCTAATAGTTATTTTTACATGCTTGCCGAACTCTTCTTCAATTGATTTTAACGATACAACCATGGCTTCCAAAAGCAGCTGCACTTTCTCCTGCGTTTCTGCCGGCAGATCATCCGGAAATTCGCAGCGGAGAAAACCGCTTTCTGTCTGCTCGATTTCAGGCTCAATGCCTGTTAGTGCGATCACAGCATTCACACTCCCAAAAGAAACAGCCGATACGCCGGCACAGACGATGTCATTGCCTTTCTTGGCATAAAAAGCGTGACCGCTAATTGCAAAGGATTGAATAAAGCCGGCTTTGGTTCGGTTAATGTCTATCTTAATCATCACAAACAACCTTATGCATTAATTTTTTCAATCACGACTTTTGTATATGGCTGGCGATGACCTTGTTTTTTACGATAATTTTTCTTCGGTTTATACTTGAAAACAGTGATTTTTTTCCCGCGACCATGCTTTTCTACTTTCGCTGTAACGGTAGCACCTTCGACGAGCGGGCTGCCGACTTTTACGTCAGATCCGCCAACAAATAGAACTTTATCAAATGTAACCGTTTCGCCTTGATCGGCAGGCAGCTTTTCAATGTAGATTGCCTGACCTTCTTCAACTTTCAACTGTTTTCCGCCGGTTTCAATAATTGCGTACATGCACTTGCACCTCCTTATAAACTAAGACTCGCCATAACAGGCGTTTTGCATTCCATGCAAACACTTATAACCTGGTCTGTGCGGTTGTAGCACGGGTGCTACAAACATAACGTGAAAATTCTATCATACTTTACCGGTATGTGTCAATTCCAAATTTGCTACTAAAAAAGTTAATGAATAAAAAGTAAGATTCGCAGCTTTTGATTGGCGACTTTTTATTGCGAAATATTTTAGAACTGGTTTTCAATCATTTTTATTAACTAGAAATAATTGGTGATGTAGAATGTTTTCTATATAACCCTGCCAATTAAATATGCTGGTTTTGGTGATGCATAAGGGAAAAAGACCAATTTGATGCCAAGATATGCCTCAAAATCTTTTTTAAAGAAATTATCTGCACCGCAAAAAGCATTTATAACATCTTCTGTAGCTTGAATATGGATTTTTTCCGCATCACTGCCGCGGTACTGGAATAATTCACGTTCTAATTGAAAGGCGGCGGTTTCAGCACTTTTGACGTGGCCTGTCCCTGCACAAGTGGGGCAGATGTCCGTTGTCGTTTCTAATATCGAAACTTTTGTTTTTTTTCTCGTTAATTGCAGAATTCCAAGCGGTGTAAAGCCAATTATTTTCTTTTGCCGGTCATCCTCTTGTAAAGCCTGTTGAAAGACACTGCTAATATACCGGCGGTCACGCTCCTCTTCCATATCGATAAAATCAATCAGGATCATGCCGGCAAGATCGCGCAGCCTTATTTGCCGTGCAGCTTCCAGCGCAGCCATTTTATTTGTCTTTCTCACGGTATCTGCTAATTGTCTTTTCCCGGAATATTTCCCGGTATTGACATCGATAACCGTTAACGCCTCTGCTTCATCAAACACTAAGTATGCCCCGTTTTTAAGCCACACGATTCTTTTACAAACCTTTTCCAACTCATGCTCTAAATGATACTCGGAAAACAGCGGATTTTTTTCTTGGTAAAAAAGCAGCTTTGCTTCCGGGAATTTTTTCTTTAATCTTTGGTAATAGTTCTTCTCATCAATGATTATTTCATCGATCCGCTGTTTTTTTATCAATTCAGTAATAGAAGCGAGAAAATGGTCATGTTGATAAATAGTTTGCGGCTTGGCCGCATGTATCGCTTTCTTTTTCAGCACTTCGTACTGCAGGCGCAATTCACCAAGTTCCGCTTCAATTTCCGCGGTATTTGCAGCTTCACAGGCTGTGCGAAATATAAGGCCTTCCTCTTCTTTTTTCCATTCCTGGCCTGTTTTCCGCCAAAAATCTCTTTGCTCCGTGTCTGTCATTTTTTTCGAGACCGCAACATATCTTCCTGACGGCATATAAATAAGGTATTCCCCCGATAATTCAATGATTGCACTCAGCCGCGGCTTTTTGATACCTGTTGCATCTTTCTCAATTTGCACCATTATTTTTTCCCCCTGATGCAAATAGTGTGAAATTGATTTATCATGCTGCAGATAACCGGGGAGCTTATTGCGATGCAAATATCCGCTCATCCCGTTTCCGATATCGACAAATGCAGCGTTCATTCCCGGAAGCACTTTTACGACCGTCCCCCAATAAATATTTCCGATGTTGGACAGCTGTTGGGGCTGGCTGATCGAAAGTCTGTCTATTTTTCCGTCTTTAACTAAGACAACGCGTTTTTCTCTCGTTAAAGCATTAATGATTAACTGATTCAATCTGAAATCCTCACTTTCACCGGCTGTAAATCCGCTCACAGTTCATTCTCTCATTATGATTAGTACCGGGAAAGAAAGTCAACCATTTTCACATCGATTGTTTTTTGGGAAAAGAAGGCATATAGCAATTCATTTTCATCGATTATACCCGTTTCTTTTCCACTATTATTAATGACAATTTGGTGTTTTACCCCGCGGCGAAACCTTGCAAAAACATCAATAATCCGCTCTTCCTCAGCCGCATCAATCCTTTTTAACGCGCGGATGGAACTCTTTTTCCCATAATGGCGTTCTAATAAAAAACGTAAAAATACATAATACTGCTGGCGCCATTCAAGGTAAAGCGAGAATCCGAGAAAAATAACGACTATCCAAATATTCAGATGTAAAGGGGCGTACAGAACGGTAATTGCTGCAATAACTACTACGTTCACGCTTGACAGAATTAACACGAGACGGTGGGCGGATAAAAAAGAAGCTTTTTTACAAAAAAATAGAAAAAGCAGTTTTCCACCGTCAAGCGGCCAAATCGGCAGCAGATTTACCGCTAATATCATTATATTAAAATCGATAAATTGATGAACATACCTCTCCGGGATCATCCCGTTAATAAACAGTAAACAGGCAAGCCCGATCAGCCAAATATGCTGCAGCGGTCCAGCCAAAATTACGAACAATTCCTCTTTGAACGGACGATTCCCATGTTCATCCATCTCCGCCACCCCGCCAAATGGAAGCAGCGATATTTTTTTTATCCGCCATGAAAAATGGACTGCCACTGCTGCGTGACCCAGCTCATGAAATAAAATAATCACCATTAGCATACATAACGGGATAAAGTTAGCGGTTATTACAGATAGAAATATCATCACCCATAATAATGGATGAACGTGGATATAAGTGAAAATGCGTATCCACTTATTCAAATGGAATCACCTGAATCGGGTCGACAAATTGATTATCTTGTTTTAAAGCTAAATAAAAATAAGCTTTTTCTCCCTGATTTTCAACATTGGCTGTCCCAAGCTTCATCCCTTTCGAGACACGGCCGTAAAGTGCCGCATCCACCTCTTTTATGTTGCCGTACCACGATTCACTTTTATCCGGATGCTGGATAATAATTGTTTTGCCAAAGCCTTCTTTGTCGCCGATAAAAGTAATAAGGCCGTCGCTCATTGCGACAACGAGGCTATCGGTACCCGTTTCAATCGTCATTCGCTGGCCGTTCGTTTGAAATTCTTCTAAAATATTTGCGGAAGCAGGCAGGGAGTACTCCATCTTATCTGCATCAGATTCTTTTTTTTCCGGGGAAAAAGGAAAAAAGGCAAGCGGCTGGCCAAACCTCTCCTCATACCAATCAGCCACTTGTGCAAATTGAAAATCCTCTTGCATTACATTCGTGACAAAAACACGTGCCTGTTGAAATTCAGAACCCTGGTCTTTAAAAAGGATCCCTGTTATTAACACAAGGCAGACAGAGGCAAGCACTTTAAATATAAACGCATCTCTATGAAATAAAGGATGTTTTCTTTCCGGTGTTTCCCCATCAAGTGAGGTAATTTTATCGAAGCCATGTTGTTCTTCCGCTTCGAATTCCATCCAGGGTATTTTTGTTTCGTTTCCAAGCTGGCTTTTTTTTCTTTGCCGATTTCGTTTTTCTATTCTTTTGCGAAGTTCGTCCTTTCGCGACATTGCACATACCCCCTGCAGCCTATTTGTACATTTTTATGACTTGTCCCCTGCAAATATGACTTATACAAAATCGCGATAAAAAAAACGGCGGGCATGGAGAAAAACTGATTTCGTTTAAACAAGCTGAACTTTAGGGATCAGGTAATCGCTCTGCTCCGGCTGATTGAAAAAAATCAACTTTCACTTTGTTTAGAGGTGGAGGATAAAACTTTAAAAATATTAAAAGAAGAATTAAAGGTGCATGCCAGGCGGGGATTTGCCCCACCCGGACGGAAAAGTACGAAACTGCTTAATGAAGTGCATTTTTAAAATAGATTAACGGAAGCAAAGCAAGCAAATGAAAAAATTCTTCGACTATTCATTGGAATTTTGATTAAGCGAAAAACGCATCTTCACCAGATTTACTTTGCACCAAAGAACCGTTTAATTTTTGTGAGGACGCCGCCCTTATCCGTATCGAGGGACTGCAGCGGCACAGATTCACCGAGAATACGGCGGGCAATATTGCGGTAAGCAATTGCTGCTCTGCTATTAGGATTTAATGTGATCGGCTCCCCGCTATTGGATGATTTAATCACTTCATCATCATCTGCTACAATCCCGATTAAACCGATCGATAAATGTGCTGTTACTTCATCAACATCAAGCATATCCCCGCTTTTCATCATATGATTGCGTATCCGGTTAATTACCAACATCGGCGATTCAATATGATCCTCTTTTTCCAGTAAGCCGATGATACGGTCCGCGTCACGAACAGCAGAAGTTTCTGGTGTGGTAACGACAATCGCTTTATCCGCTCCGGCAACTGCGTTTTTAAAGCCTTGTTCAATTCCGGCCGGACAATCAATAATAATATAATCATAGTCTTGTTTTAATTCATCTATCAATACTTTCATTTGCTCCGGGGTAACAGCGTTTTTATCCGTTGTTTGCGCAGCGGGAAGCAAGTACAGCATATCATCAAAGCGCTTATCCTTCACCAACGCCTGGTGTGTTTTGCACCTTTTTTCCACCACATCTACCAGATCATAAATGATACGATTTTCCAGCCCCATTACTACGTCAAGATTGCGAAGACCAATATCTGTATCTACTAAACAAACCCGTTTCCCTTGAAGCGCCAACGCTGTGCCGACATTAGCAGAAGTGGTTGTTTTTCCCACACCGCCTTTTCCGGACGTTATCACAATTGCTTCTCCCACTTTAGAGGCCTCCTTCCAATTTTGTTAAATACGGCCTAAGATGCATTAAAGTTTGCAGCCGGTCAAAGTTAATTTGTTTATTTTCATTTATGTATGCACATTCCATTTCTTTTTTCACTTCTGCCGGATCATGATCCGGAAAAAATTGCCGGCAGTCGCTGATCCGAAGCTGCGAAGGTTTCATAATGGAAGCGGCAATCACAGCTTCCTCATTCCCATAATATCCTGCATGTGCAATCCCTTTTAATGCACCCAAAATAAAAATATTTCCCCCTGCCCGGACAGTCCCTCCTGGATTTACATCCCCGATTAAAAGCAAATGGCCGGGCACTTCGATAACTTGACCGGAACGAATCATTCTGGCAATCGTTGAAATTTTATTTTCAGCTGCGATTTTCTCGGCTTCCTCTCTTGTTATCACATCTGAAAAAATTCCATCTATCAGAAGGTTTTTTTTCTTACTGACAATTGCTTTCAGTTCCGCTTCCTGTTCTTTCGTAATATAACGGTTTCCTGTTTGAATCTTTACAGTAATAAACTGCCTCGCATGAGCTGTTTCTGAAAGCTTCATATTCAATTCATTTATAATCTCTTCAAAGGAACAGTTGTCATTCAGATGGAATGTCAATCCGTCTTTTGTTCCTTTTATGATTACATTCTGCATCAAGATGTTCACCTCGTTAGGAAAAACACGATGTCAAACAGAATATACATTTTATTCGACAACGCCTGCATAAAATCCTTTTTTATCGCAACAAAATTTAATCCTTTCGCAGCTCTTTTGCATAGTTTTCACAAAACTTTTTGATAGGATATGCAACAATAATGATAAAAGCAGTATTTACTATTAGTGTTGGTAAGAGCCGGATTTCTGAGAAATAGCTAAAATCCATATTTGTCCGATGGATAAGATAGATTATTTCATATACAGCTAATTCAAGCAATGCTACTGCAAGTAAACTAATGAATGAAACGACGACGATATTCGCCTGCAGCACCTTCATGATTTTCACGACTCCGTAGGTCAAAAGCGGAAAAAAACATAAATAGATTCCGATAATTTCAGTATAGATGACATCGAATAATAGTCCGAACAAAAAAGCATAGAGAATTCCATGGTTGTTATTCCCGTAAATAGCCAGGAAAATGAGCGCGATCATTAAAAAATGCGGCACAATTATCCGCGTACTGCCAAATGCCTCTGCAGAGAAAAGCTCAACAAACACACTTTCCATCATAAAAAAAAGCGCCAGGAAAAGAGGAAGAAGAAATTTTCTCATTGTCCTTCCTCCCCACCTTCCGTATTATTATCTTCAGACAAAACCTGTCCGTTTGTTGTTTTTTTCGCAACTATTACATTACGAATCCCATAAAAATCTGCTTCCGGCTTTACGTGGGCCATTTTTGTCAGTCCGTACTCGGCAGTAACGACATCAACTATTTTCCCAATTAATATTCCCGGAGGAAAAACACCGCCCATTCCTGAAGTAACAACAGTTTGGTCTTCTTTAATATCGGCATCGGATGGAATTACTTTTAATTGTAAATATCCTGTTTTTTCATCGTATCCTTCGATTGTCCCATAATACTCCTGTTCTCCCTGCACAACTGCGGAAACACGATTCGTCGGATCCATCGAACTTAACAGTTGAACGGTAGAGACAAACTCCTGGGAATTCTTTATTTTCCCCAACAGACCGCCATTTTCTGATATTACCGCCATATTTGCTTCTACACCGTCTCTTGTCCCTTTATTAATTGTTAATATTTCTTGCCAGCGATCAGGATTACGGCGGCTAACCGCGGCCGGCAAAGGATCCAAATCACTTAAACTTTCCGTAATTTCTAACATATCATGTAATTCTTGGTTTTCTTTTCCAAGACGATAAACATCTGCTTTTGCCTGTGCCAATTCATCTAATCGTGTTTTTAACTGTTTGTTTTCCTCATATGTATTTTGCAAATCATGTAGATTCTCAAATACGTCTGCTACATAATGGGCAGGTCTGGAAAAAAGCGATTGTACCCATCCGGTTGTGTCTTTCAAAAATTGTTCCGGTAACGTTAATTTTCCCCGTCCGCTTACTGAGAATCCAATCAATGCCACAAGGATAATGATACTGACAAGCAAAATAATCAGGCGTTTGTTCAAAAAGAACTGTGGCATTCCATTACACCTCTATCCGATATGGTCTCTCCTTCCTCACTAGATCGAGCTGATTTTTACTAGTGAAGTCATTTTCTTTGGGAGGAATATTCCTCCCAAAGAATGAACATCTTCTAATAGGAATCTTTTGATTTGTTTTTAAATAAATGAATATGCTCCAACGCTTTTCCCGTTCCGATGGCAACACAATCAAGCGGATCTTCAGCAATGATAACAGGCATATTCGTTTCATCACTAATAATTTTATCAAGATTACGAAGCAATGCTCCTCCACCTGTCAGGACAATGCCTCTGTCCATAATATCTGCTGCTAATTCAGGCGGTGTTTTTTCAAGCGTGCTTTTCACAGCATCAACAATCGAATCAACCGTATCACGCAATGCTTTGGCAATTTCTTCTGCCGTAATTTCGATTGTTTTTGGCAGTCCGGTCAGCAAATCACGTCCGCGAATTTCCATATTGTCAATGCCCTCCGGCTTTCCGGCGGAGCCAATCTCCATTTTAATCGTTTCCGAAGTGCGATCGCCGATCATCAAATTATAATTTTTACGAATATAATTTACAATCGCATCATCCATTTCATCACCGGCAATGCGGATGGATTCACTAGTAACAATCCCGCCAAGAGAGATAATCGCTACCTCGGTTGTGCCGCCGCCAATGTCGACAACCATGCTTCCGGTTGGCTCCCAGACAGGTAAATTTGCCCCGATTGCTGCTGCAAACGGCTCTTCAATTGTAAAAGCATCTCTTGCCCCTGCCTGACGGGACGCATCAATCACAGCTCTTTGTTCCACTGCAGTTATTCCTGACGGTACACATACCATTACATACGGCTTTCCTGAAAAAAAGCTTTTTCTTTTCATCGCCTGATTTATATAATATTTCATCATCGTTGCAGTTGTTTCATAGTCCGCAATGACACCATCTTTCATCGGGCGCAGGGCCACAACATTACCCGGAGTACGTCCAATCATATTTTTCGCATCATTTCCGACAGCGACAATATTTTTTGTATCTGTTTGCAACGCCACCACCGAAGGTTCGCGGACAACAATACCTTTTCCTTTCACATATACTAATGTATTTGCTGTTCCTAAGTCGATTCCGAGGTCACGTGATCCAATTCCAAACATAGTTGTATCTCCCTTTCTGACACGAATGCTTATTTTATTAAAGGTAATAGGCAAAAACAAGTTATTATTGTAACATATTTAATAGATGACGATGTTTTTTTAAAAAAACCATCTGCAAAAATCATAAGCTTAATTATATCGCAACGTCAAATAAAATCATAGTGTCATAAATAACCTTTTTCCTTTAAACTAACAAATTTCTTCTCACCAATGATTAAATGATCCAAAAGTTCGATGCCGATTATTTTCCCGCATTCATTTAAACGCTTTGTAACTTCAACATCTTCCCGGCTTGGAGTCGGATCTCCGGATGGATGATTATGGAAACAAATGATAGAAGCAGCTGAACGCCGGAATGCTTCTTTAAAAACTTCCCTTGGATGGACGATACTGGAATTGAATTTTGTCTTGTACTAAAAGATACACCGTAGCATAATATCGTTTATTTAAGACAACTTTTAAAAATTAATGGCACAATATCGCTCGGTTTTATACGGGTAAAATCGGCTTGTTTGTCACTTTTATGTCACCGGGTGTCGCTCGTAATTATTTTGATGTCACCCGTTATTTTTTCTTACGCATCAATAAAATATGCGAGTATCTACTACTATAATAAGGAGCGAATAAAAATGAAAAAAGACATCACTCACCACATCGCCTTCTACGTCCGCAAAGTTGCAGAACGAGGATCCGTGCATCCGTCGAAGGTTTTGCCTCGGCGATATAAGTACCGGGGAGATCGGCTGAAACTGTATAAGAAGTTACTGCATGCGGCGATTGTGGAATCCGGATATAAAGTAAAATAATTTTTTGAAAGAGTCAACTTTATCGTTGGCTCTTTTGCTATAATATAGGTAAAAAGTCATTGGAGATGGTCAGATTGAAAATTTTAAAACAGAAACGGTTTGCCATACCGATTGCCATTATCCTTGTATTGCTGATCTACGGGACGGGCTACAACGGAGGATATGACAAGGGATATGCGGAGAAGACAGCAAAAATCGAGGATGAAACGATTACATACGGTGAATTAGTTGAAAAAGTGAATACGACACAAACGGAGTACGACAACAAGATGCAGCAGCTGCAGGAACAATACGCAGATCGTAAAGCAGAAATGGAAGAAGCAGCAGCTCTTGCCGATCAGAAAGATCAACTTACAGACGACCTGATAAAATCGCAGTCTGATTTAAACGCAGTAAATTCTGATTTGGAAGCAGCAAGGGCAGAACTTGCAAGCGTGCAAGGACAAATCATCGAAAAGAAAGAAGCACCTATCCAATTAAGCGCAGGCATTTTTTACGCCGCAAAAGATTTCCCGGTAGGTCGATATAAAGCGGTACCAGTTGGAGAAGGAAGTAATTTTGTTGTTCGCGACGCGGAAGGATATCTTATAGTGAATACCGTCCTAGGGGAAAACGGCGAACCAGAATATATTTTTGATGTGCCGCTAGGCGGTG
The DNA here is from genome assembly GCA_017898095.1 of Bacillaceae bacterium Marseille-Q3522. GTDB lineage: Bacteria > Bacillota > Bacilli > Bacillales > Cytobacillaceae > JAGKQJ01. The sequence goes on from JAGKQJ010000002.1 coordinate 46,997, forward strand.
TGATCGACACAAGAACAGCCGTAAAACTTATCCCGGTAGAATAAGCCGTCTCTTTTCACGAGGCGGTTTTTCTAGTACGTACCAGGTCGATCGATAGAACATTTTCTATCTTAAAAATACGCTGTTGCCTGCGCGAATAACAGTAAGCTGTAAAAGAATCATTCCCAATAGATTGTACTTTTATTTTTCGCTGGCTCAGTCTTCCCTTTTTATCTAAGTAGATCATCTCTAATATCGTTCCGTTAAGCAAAGCTTTTTTAAGTAAGCCTATCATCGTTTGAACCTCCCTTATCTCCATCTTACACGAACGGATATTCTATTTCAAGTAGAAAACGAACAAATATTCGTATATAATAAATAAAAAGGAGTTGATCGACATGGATCCATTTTCTGAAGAAAATATGGACATCTTTTGCAAATCAATCTATCTACCGATGCTTTTGACGTTGTTTGAACGCGATAAAAAGACGTTCGAACGGTCCGGTGTAAAGTTGCCGGAAGCATACGTAAACACGATAGAGATCGTGATGAAAGCTATACAGAAGGATTTACGTGAGATCAAAAGCCACATGTACAAAAATCAGATGAAAGTACATTTTGTAGGACGTGACGATAATTTTTCACATTATATATTTTATCATGGCCGCCGTGAGGAAGATCATCACTTTTGGCATAGTCGGATGCGGAATGCGTGCATGGAGTTGATGAAGGAGTATCTAAAAGTTTCTAAAAATTAATTTTTCGGAACGAAAACCGCTTTTATCGTTACGAAACTTTCAATTTTCGTTACAAATGACGCCATTTCCGTTACCGAAAACGCTATTTTCGTGATTTTACGCTTCCTACCCTTCCAAGCTAAAATAATCACGGAGGCGATAACATGGGAAAAGTGCTGCACGATCTATTGCTTAATGCGCTTGATCGCGGTGTTCCGTTTGAAAAATTGAAAGAGTATATTAACCAAAAGAAGCCCTGCTTAAAAAATAAGTAGGGGCTTTTTAAAACTTTACAATATGTTCGTACTTTGTTCGGTTTACAAGTATCAACTTATATACTATAATAGAGACATAATAAAGAAACGGGAGGAAAACAAAAATGAAAAAGGAAATGGTAATGAAAAGAGCTTGGAAGATCGCAAAGGACGCGCATAAAAAGTTCGGTGGGAAGGTAACGCAATACTTATCCGGTGCTTTAAAATTAGCTTGGGCAGAAATAAAAGACTTGGAAAAGGTTGTTACGTTAGATCAGATCAAAATAGCATTAGCCGAAAACGGCAGGTTCACTGTAAACGAGTGGAAAAAGTACGGCAAGCATCGTCTTTATATTACTTCTTATACTGGTGGAGGTTGGAAGAGAGATACTTCTTTCTTCGAAATTGTCGGCGGTAAAATTGTTGGAAAATCTAGCAGTATGATCGATTATGCTAGAGATGTATTTTACAAATACGAAGGTTATCGTTTAGCCTAAAAGGAGGGAATTTAATAATGGATAAGCAGGAATTTGTAAATAACATACTTACAAGACGAGAAGCCGAGCAGTTAATCGGAACATCTTCGCAAAATTTTACCAAAACTTATTTAAAAACTGGCCGGCTAAAACCGGTAAAAGAACATGGAAACGGTCCAGGAAAAGTACAACTATTTTGGAAAGGGGATATTTTAAAGATGCAATTCATTAAAGAATTGGAAGAATTAAAAGGAAAAGAAGTTACACTTTTAGATTTAGATAATGCCCTGCAACCCGCAGCAGAAAGCACTAGTATTTTCGAATACGGTAAAACTGATTGGGAGAACTGGAAGGACGGAAACAAAGCCGCTTTTTCGTACAAAATAGAGGAAGATGCCGATATAAATGTCTGGTTTGAAATAATTACAGACAATGGTATCTCTGGTGATACGGTTGTAAAAGTGCTAGGTTGGGAACAGCTATGAAGAACTTATATACGGAGGAGTACTTAAAAAAAGTGCTCCTCGAAAATGCCGCCAAACTAGGAAGAACTCCGAAAAAACGTGAAACAAAACATGCAACTGCTATTGCTAAGAGATTGGGCAATGGCAGTTGGAATAAAGCGTTAGAATCCGTTGGGCTTGTGCCGTATGAGCAAAAAACTTATATGAAAGAAGATTTAAGCGCAATTTTAAAAGACTGGTATGCCAAAAACAACCGGTACCCATCCGTAAAGATTTTTAACGATGATCCTAATCTTCCTAATCCTACAACGTACGAAACTAAGTTTGAAAAACATTGGAGTGAAATCGTAAAAGAGGTTTTAAACATTGAACCTCTTAAAAGTAAAAAAGGTATTTATGATGGTCTATCCGAAACAGAATTATTGGACATTTTTAAAAAGGAATATGAGCGTATACAGCCGAGATCTAAAAATGAATTTGAACAAAAAAGAAGCAAAAATACCCCTTCTGTGCATTTTTACATGCGACGTTTTAACACATGGAACGAATTAAAAATTCTGGCAGGAATAGCAGATATAAAAAATATAAGGCGGGAAAAGGATGAATGGATAAAACTGTTAAGAAAAATAACCAAATTGCTGGGGCATCCTCCTACAACAAAAGATTTAGAAAAGTTAAATATTGACGTTGTAAGCTTTTACCCCCATTTGGGAAGCCTTAACGAAGCTTTAAAAGCTGCCGGTATCAATCCGATGAATTCCACGCCTGAAAAAGTGCAGGAGACAAAAGAAGAATTGTTTAAAATGTATCTTAATTTTTGCAGAAAAATAGGTAAATTAGCATCTATCCCCGATTTAGACTCATCAAATGAGATTTATAATGCCGACGTATTTATTATTCGATTTGGCACAATGGGGGATTTAAAAAAAGAGGCCCTCAAAATATTAAAATTTGACGAAAACATATACTCGAAAAGAAAGTATACGAGAGAAGAAATATTAGAAAAGTTGATAAAAATATGGAACGAACATGGAAAATTACCAGCAAAGCAATTATCTGAAATAGAAGATCTTCCATCGATATCAAGCATTTTAAGACATATGAATTGCACAAGCTTAGATGACGTTTGGGAAGAAGTTAAAAGCCATGATGATTCGTTTAAAAAATAAAGCCCCTCTCGCGTGAGAAGGGCTTCTTTTCTATCATTTTACCCGCAACTTTTGCCCTGGGTGAATAAGACTCGGATTGCTAATCCCGTTCCAGCTTACCAACTGATTTACAGACACATTAAATTTACGAGCAATACCGTACAGTGTATCCCCTGCCTGCACTGTATAGCGGTTATCTCCGGACCTAACAGGTGCTAAATCCTGCTCTAACACCCAAGACCTAATACCATCCAACAAATATGCTTTACGTGACCGGCTGCGCACGAAATCTTTTTCTTGGATGACTTTGAATTGCCGACTTTTTACCCAGTCGGGGATCCGCTGATTGGTCATATAATTTGTCGCATGTGGCTGAATCGTCACAATAGAGCCGACTGTGATATTACCACCTGGTGCCGGTTGGCTCGGCTTCGGTTGTGGAGCCGGTGCAGCTTTCTTTTTCAGCCCGAATGCCTTCTCTAAGCCGATCACATGCCCCCGCGCAATACGGTCAAGGTAGCTGTTATCTTTCAACTTGCGCGCATCGGAAGCCCTGTCGATAAAACCGTTTTCCGTCAATAAAGCCGGCATGTGAGACTCCCGCACCATATGTAAATTGGCTTGCTTTTTACCGCGGTCTCGGAAGTCTACTTGTCTAGTGATCTCTACATGGATAACATTTTGGTAGGCAACCGTGGCACCGCCGACACCTGTATAAACAAAACTTTCAAAGCCTGTTCCGCCTCCCGCGTTGATATGGACAGAGATAAGATAATCTGCGCCCCATGCGTTCGCCATATGTGTGCGTTGTGATAGTGAGAGGGTTTGATCTCCTTCTCGAGATAGCTTTACCTGTGCGTCGCTGTATTCGCCTAGCATGTCGCGGATGCGCTTAGAAATGCGAAGTGTTAAGTCTTTTTCCTGCAAGCCGTTTGCCACCGCGCCCGGGTCGCTGCCACCGTGTCCTGGGTCTATAAATATACGTACCATATTAAATCGTCTCCTTTATTTTGTAATGGGAAAAGAGCAGCCGGAGCTGCCCTACTATTTATCTCTAAAACCGTTTCCGTTTGACGGGTTGCTTATAACACCGCCTGCAACCAACACGGATAAAATAACATCGACATACGGTTGAGTCGTTTCCGGAGTCACGTGTAAAGCATCGTTAAGAAACATTACAACGAGCGAACCTAAAGCCACCCAAAGCCCGTAGTTTTTCCATTTTACATTTTTCATTTTGCAACGTCTCCCTTTTCTAAAGTATCAATTCTTTTATGCGCCTGCTTGCTTGACTCCTCTACCCTTGTCACACGCTCGGACAGATGGGCAATATTCTTTTCATTCGCTTTCAGATCAATGCGGATGTCATCCACACCTTTACGAATGTAACCAAGCTCTGCCCGCAGCTCTGCGCTGTCTTTGGCACTCTCTTTTGTATCAGATTTTAGCGACTTTGACTTATTTAACTGATACGTAAGATACGCAATAACGAGCGACAGCACGCCAATAACCACCGTAATCTCCATTGTCACGTTAACACCCCGTTTTAAGACAAAATAAAAAAGCCTATTAGGCTCCGGCTACTTGCAAGTCTTCAATTAGTTTTGTTTTTATTATGCCTTCCAATGCTGACGGTGCTTCGTTGCCGGCATACTCCGCAGCAGTTAATTGATAATTACCGTTTAGCATTACCTTACGTTCCGGGTCGACTCCGGTAAATCGCGGCTCTGCGGATGAGATAGCGCCGTTCTGGTACCGTAGTGCGACCGTCTGTATTTGTATCTGTTCGGTATTTTGCAGTTTGTTAATCAGTTTTGTCCGAACGGCTTCTACTTGTAGCTCCGGCGTTTCATTCCCCGCATATTCAGCAGCGGTAAGCGTTTCGTAGCCATTTAGGCTTACGGTTTTATTCGGGTCATCCACATTGTACTGGATATATACGCTGCTGATATCGTTGCCGGAATACTGGATTTTCGTTTCTTTGATATTAATGGTAAACATTATTCCTCACCTTCCGTTCCGTTATTTTCATCATCAAATTGTTCCATCAAAACCGCATGTGCAATAGCTGGTCCACCTACTAATTCTTTTTTATATCCAAGCACCACTTCCTTTACAGTTTTTACGGAGGTTTCCAAGTTAGGGTCGTCTAAAATAAAGTCCTCCTCGAACAGATCTTCCTGCTGCTCTTTAAAAAGAGCCGCATTATGTGGAGATAAGTCATACCCTCCCGTTTCCTTTAACTTCGGCTCTCCGTCCTCATCACAATTCGCAAATTCTTTCAGTAACTCTCTTTCTTCTTTCGCAAGCTTTCTGCTCTGTTCTTTCAGTGCGTTCACGATGCGCATGCGGTGCATGGATTTTTTACCTTTCAGCGATACATCGTTTAATAAAAAATTTGCGACATCGTTCAAGTATTTATATTTGATTTTTAACATTATCAATCTCTCCTTTAAGCAGCTTCCAAGTCTGCCAATCTATTTTTTATCATTTCCAATTCAAATTTCAAACGGTTTATCTCGTCATCGTGGCTATCCAACCTCCCTTCAAGCGTGACAATTTTGCTGTCCTGTTTTAGGGATATTTCATACTGTTCTTGCAGACCTTTCCACAAATACGCGCTCATGTGGTATAAATCAATCGTGTTTGTAGATTTAAGTATTTCGGGTGCCTCATCGTAAATCAGACCCATATGCAATCTGTTATCATGTCCTACAAGATAGTAGTTGTGAACCGATGTACTACGGATAGTAGGAAGAACCTCGTCTGTGAAATCTGTGATGCCATATTTAGACTCTCTGGTTGAATTAACTTCAAACGCCATCGCTCTTATAGGTGTGAACCATTGGTCGGCCGCATGTCTGAATTCGATTGCACAGGAAGCATCGTCCATAAATTTCATTATCGCTCGCGCTGCTCTTATTCTTTTATGCGTAGTGTAAGGTGCATTGTCAAATGTAAAGGTAGCTCCCGGAACAATGAGATTCCCACTAGCAAGATACACTTCATCCGTTGCAATGCCACCGCTGACCTTGAGTGCCTGTGCAACACCGTGGCGAGGGTCAGTATAAGAATTTTGGAAAAACACAGTTTCACCCTTCACACGCCCATCCAGAACGAGGTGTTCAGACGCTATCTTTAGAGTCGGCACTAATCGGCTACCATCCCATTCCGGATAGTTGTATACTGCCGAATCTGGGGTTCCCATCTCTGAGTCGCCGAAATACAGCCCCATTACGTTAAGTTCTAGGAATCCGCCACCATAATTCTTTTGATCGACAATAAGACCGCCGTTACTTATTTCCCATAATCCTTTCTGTGTTCTAGCCCCTGTATCTGATACAGAGCCAAATGTCCCAGTCATATTACCGCTTTCGATCGTGACGGTGTTATAGAGTTTACCTTCCGTATCAGGGTACTTATCTTCTTCGCCCTCTGCACGGAAGTAGTTATCCTCTATCTTTATAAAGTTCTTATCGTTCGCCGGGTCGATCGAATTAAAAACTGAACCGGTAATTACCGAACCGTTAATATTAACGGAGTTGATAGTGCCCGTGTTTATGGTACCGAGATTGCCTGTAATGTCGCTTAGAACGTCTACAGCGCCGATGAGTTGGATTTTATCCGCTTGGATACGTGCTGTACCCGGTTGCAGGTTAATCGCGGCTATGACGCCATCCCTGTCCACCTTAGCCGATATTGCATCAGCCTGCACCGTCAACTCCGACTCTGCCGTACTCATTCGCCCTTCCAACGCATCTACAGTGGTACTGTTTGCTTTCAGGGCAATCTGTTGGGCTGTTTCCTCTATACTCGTTTGCATGGACGAGAATTGACCATCAATATCAGCAATTGAAGGCGACCAATTTCCTACTTCTGTACCTTCCGCCATTATTAGAGAGTGGAAAATGACTGTGCCACCAGTATGTCCGCTTTCTCGGTAAAAGGTAAACTGCTTATATCCTGAACTATTCGCAATAAATGAATGTGTAATTTTTTTCCAAGCGTCAGTAAGTGTTAAAACTTTCTGTCCGCCTGTCTCACACCCAATTCGCCAAACCCCAGAACCTTTGACATACACTGACCAAGCCCTTTTATCTCCCTGATAGGCATAATGCTTCGGTATAACAATCCAATAACGCCCTCCTGAAGCGGTATTCGTATCTGTTCTTGTTAATTTTATTGCTCTTCCATATGGTGCATTAGGCTCATCGACAAATTCTAATGTTGTGTTAGTATTTGCACCAATAGCACCACTCAAATTGTGAGTGTCGTTTTCCATTCCAGTTCTGTTAAGTAGATTTTGACTACCAATCTCCATCCCATCAAAATCCCCACGTAAATCACTAACACTCGTACTTATCCCGCCAACATCCACCTGCAAACTACTAACTTGATTACTGACACTCGTAACCTGCCCCTGCAGGCTTTCCACTGTGGAGCTTTCAGCTTTTAACTCGATTGATTCCTCTAACACACCGATACGTGTGTCGGCACTACTGATACTGCTTGTATGCCCGTCTACTGTTTGCGTTAGAGTGTTGACGGATAATTCGATGCTGTCGGCTTTTTGGTCGATAGATGATGCATATTGTTGGACGTTGCCGATGGCGGTGTCGGTGTCTTCTGGTGCTGGAGACCACGGAATTTCCTTATTCCCATCTACCAACATAGGGTGATAAAATATAACTGCATGTCCTCTTGTTACCTCTATGTCAATAAAGTTATAAACTGCTCCACCATTAAACCGACTTTCACTGACTTCTGCTGTTATAACTACTTTTTGCCAATTATCTGTAGCCGTTAAAAATTTACCGTTTGAATCGCATATGTCAGTTGAAAATGTTTGATTACTTCCACTTACCCCCGTTTTATACCAAACACTATACGTATAAGTTCCAGGCTTTCTTACCACACGATAAAGCCTAAAAATAGGATTGCTAGTGCTAACATGAATAGATATTCTTACTGCTTTATCTGTTACACCTTCTGGTGTTGTAATATCAACTAAAGACTTTGCGTTTCCAGTACCTAAAAATCCATAACTTTGAAGATCATTTCTAGTTAGAGTTAAACTGTTCTGGATTAAGTTCCTTCCGCCAATCTGCAACCCGTCCAAGTCCGTCCGTAGACTTGTAACAGACGTTTGAAATCCATCTGCCCGCACGTCAAGCGTTGTAATGTCACTGTTTATACTGTCAATGTCTCCATTTATGCCGTTGATCTGTGTTTCTGTGTCGGCTACACGACCGCTGATGCCGTCCATGGAGACATCTAGTTCAGCCATTTTGCTGTTATATACTGTAAGATTGACTTTGTCGCCTAACTTGTCGTCTGTTTCTGTTTTCGTGTAGACACTGTCGGCGTTGGCTTTTAACGCTATCTGTCCTGCTTGTACTTCTACTTCCGCGGATATGTCGTTTACAGTTCCTGTAAGCGTGTTTACGGTCGTTTGGTCGGCTTTTAGTGAGATTGCTGAAGCGTTAGCATCGATATCCAATCGCTGTTGTGAAACTTCGCCGTCCAGTGCTGTAAGCTGTGTAATGGTAGTGGACATCGTGCCGTTTAACTCGTCCACATCCTGCGTAATGGTTGTAATCGTGCCACCTTGCTGTTGTAAAAGAGTCTCATTGTCGCTAACCCGTTGCTGTAAATCAATTTTAGCTTGGTTTAAGCCGTCAACCGTTGTATTTATGTCAGTAATGTCGATATTAATATCGTCGATTTGCGTATTTACATTGGTTACAACGGTATCGATACGGGTCTGTAAATCTTGCCGGGCGGCGGCGACTTCATCCGCTGTGTATTGTCTTGCTTCTTGGACATCTGCATCGACATCGGCAACCCATTGCCCGTTACGGTAGATATACTTTTTCGTTGCTCCGTCTGCCATCACTCGGAGCCAAGTGCTGTTTTCGGGTATTGGCGGTTCGGGAGCAATAGCACCGAAATACGTATTTGGCTTGTTATTGGCTATCTCTTTCGCTTCATCCGCCGTCGTATCGTCCGTATATTTGCTACTAGGCGCCCAGTCTGCTTGATTAAATGCTTCGGTCACTGTACGGGATGTTACACACGTTAGGATGTCTCCTGTGCTTCCCTGCGTCCACGTGTCGCCTGTATCATATGGCGGAATAGGCTGTGTGAGAAAGTTTCTTCTCTTCGATGCGGCAACCTCTGCGGCTTCTTGTGCTTTCTCGTCTGCTTGATCGGCTTTTTGCTGTGCCTGTTCAGCAGCTTCTTTTATCGCGGCAGCTGTAGCAGCATCTGCCTTCTGCTGCATGAGTTTCCGCAGCAGGCTAATCTGTGCAAGCAGATCTGCACGGCTGTATTCGACAAAGTTACCAATTTTAAAATCGACAATCCGATTCGTGATAGGGTTGCTCTTAACTTCGTCTATACGTGCTTCTAAGTATAGCGGAGGTGTGTAACCGTCATCCTTAATCCGGACAGTTTGCCCTTTTCTGATTTTCTCGTGCGATCTGCCGAATATATGTTCTATACTTGCGGCAGTGCATTCATAAGAAACGGCTGCATTAATACGTTTTTCTAATTCGTTTTCGGTCAATGTACGCAGTCTATCTTCCGTCATGTCTTGGTCGGTTGATTGCGGCTCATAAGCTTCTATGAGATGCTGCCCGTTTCTGCCCCATCGCTGTAATGCGTCCTGATCTTCAACCAAAACCGTTAGACGGGTTCCGTCCGATCGTTCAGGCCCGACACCAAGAAGCGCGGTTACGATACGTGAGCTGTCCTCTTTTCTCCTAACGTCAATAAGGTCTTTGCCGAACACAATTTCTTTGCCCTCAAAGCCGGCAATTTGGCGCTTCATATCGACGTATCTACCTACGACTTTGTTCCCATATACTTCAACCCTGTACGAGATTTCCAATTCAAATTCAGCAGCGATTGTCTGCAACAAAGCTAACGGATTCGTGTAATCGTCGATGTTAAGCGTACGGATATGCGTGTATTCAATCTCGCCTGCTTGCCATTCCGCCCCTACCAACGCAAAGTCTACGGCAGTCGCAGACGTTGCTCCTTCAAGCGTTGTTGGCTCAATAACTTTCGACTTAGAAAGATCAACATAACTAGCGTTAGAACGGATGAGTTTTTGATTACGTTTATTCTGCTCTGCATAGTTGATGATAAACTCATGAAAAAAACCGTCATTGTCCTGCAACAATAAACGGTTTCTCTTTTCAAGCAGATCGAATTTTTTTAAAGCATAGAAATCGAAATGGTTCTTATTGCTAAGTGAGTCGAGACGTTCGGCATTTGTAAACTCCCCCTTCTCGCTATTAAGCGTGTTTAGGATTGTGTCATTCTGCCTGTCAAGTATATGCACTAAAACCATTCATCTCTCCACCTCACTTCTGCACTCTCTATCGCTTCTGCCGGTTCTACGACGATCGTATTTGCACCCGGTTTTAGCGGGAAATAGCTGCCGATAAAGGCTTTTTCCCGTGTGATGTCTTCGCCGTTTCGCAAGATGATGTCCCGCGTATGGTCAAACGTGACAATATCACCGGCATGTGCAAGGATCGGTACCTGGTCGACTTCCAGATCGTTCTGCCGATACACGATTATGTCGGTGATATTCATATTAGCCAGCGGGAACGCGGCCCGCTGGAAGAATCGCACTTGCAGCTGTGTGATAGGCGCTGCGGCAATCTCTTCGGTGTCCACCCACGTCTTGCGGGATTGCAGATGGAACCGCAGCCCATCATGCGGCCATATCTCCGCTGTCCATACGTTGCCCTTGCGCTTTACCCGGAAGACGCCGCCCCAATTGTTTTGGGAGTTTGCCGGGCCATCTTCGCCAATGATATCATGGTTTTTTGCCCGTATGCGGCCGTACAAAGTGCCAGAGCCGCCAAAATGCTTGGTAACTGTAAATTTGCTGACAATCGTATTGTTAGCATCAAGCACAGACACTTCGATGCTTCCCGCCTGATTTTGCCCCGGCGTCGACCGCATCCCAAAGCCCGCTTCGTACTGGAAATCTTGGACAGCTTCGGAAAGCCCTGTTTTCAGTCCAGGGCCGTGCCAACGAGTGGATGTTCCGTAATCGTCCGTATAAAACTCGTCTCCGTTTGTTTTCAGTTGCCCCATTAGGTCACCAAATTCGACACTAGAGGCCGTGATAGCTGTCCAACCCGTTGTTGTGTTGCAGTAGCTTTGCATGACCTTTGTAAGCGGGTCTGCCGGTGTCTCCTCTACCTTATTGGGCATGCCAACCATGTTAATGTTTCCTTCTCCGTCTGACACTGCGACAAAGGTTGTGTCGGATTTGATATGGACATCTATCACCGGTTCAGTTTTGGCTGTTCCGCCTACCTCGAAGGTGCCGGCGTTGGCGAATGTGGCGACAGTTTCGTTAAGAGCAAACTTGCGTGATTTTGGGCAGATGAAATTAATGGTACCGCGGCCGAAGTTTACTATTTGCTCAGGCTCAAATGAGCCGTCTATAACGGCATAGTAAACACGTCCCGGTTCATCATCAAAAATAAGCGGAGCTTCCTGCTCCGTAACGAGCCAAGCAGCCAAATCTTCTTCAACCTTACGCAGATCTAATTTATCCTTTCCTTCGATCGAGATCGGTTGCTGGATAACAAGCACATCTGTATCAGTGCCATCCAAATATGCACCAACCATGCCAGGGAGCCGCAACAGATTCCTTCGCACTGGTGAGAATACAGATTTACGTCTCCCCGGCTCCATTCTCATGTATGTTTTTTTTATTCCGTTAAAAGAAAAAGAGAGTAGCATGATTCTACCTCCCCTCAAAAAGATTGAATCTATTTTCATTAAACTGTTGTAAATCTGTTATATCGTCTACTAGCCATCTAGCTAATTCTCTTTCATCCGGTGTAACAACTTGAATGACGACTGGTTGTTTCGGCTGAAGTGGAGCGGATTGCTGTGTAGCAGGTACTGTTACAGCACCTGTTCCAGTTAAATCGATTACTTCTCTTCCTCGCTCTGCTACATAAGCGAGTCCATCAGAAATCGTAAGCCCCCCTGTTGCCATCATCGGAATATTCCACTTTCGCAGAATTGCTTCCGTGTCGTGGTTTGGGATTACTCTTGCCCCTTTTGGCAAGTGTACGAGTTCCGGACCTCTCTCACCAACAAGTGCAAATCCTTCAGGAGCATTTCTTGTTCCAGATGCGAATGCCGATAAAGAAGGTCCACGGGTGTTAAGAAAAATAGACTTTCGTATCGGCCTTCCCAATATATCATTCAACTCATTTGCGTATTGCCTTGAACTGTCATCAATTACGATATCCTTATAAACCGTTTTACCAGCCAACGAGTTTACATTTTTTAGTTCTGTTTGAGCACCTTGCAGTTTTCCAATTTGTGAATCAAGCATCCCGACTTGCTCTTCATATTGCTCCGTCTGTATCTTTCCAGCATTATGAAGTTCTTCTAACTTGCTTCTTTCCTGCTCCAACTTTGCAATTTCTAGCTGAACCGTTGCAAGGCCCTTCCCTTTTTCTGCGTTGAGCCCGACAGTTGCAAGTATAATAGATTCATACTTGTATTTATTCTCATCCAAAAGCTTTAATTCTTGTTCGATCGTATCTATGTTTGTATACCGGCTATCTAACTGATTAAGTAGAGTCTCGCGAGTTCTTTCTTCAGTTCGAAACTTTTCCTGAAGCCCTTGTAATTCCCGTTCTGCATGATCTACAAGTGCCTGACCTTTTACGGATTGATCGCCCTTGAGAGAATCTATTTCTCTTTCTTTTTCTGCAATCTGCAAATTTAAACTTGTGATATTTTCATAGGCTTGTTGACGGGCTAACTCTTTATTGTTTATCTCGTCGATTAATTGCTGCTTATCTTCTAATAGATCATTCTCTTTTTCAATATTATTGCTAATAGCAGCTTCAGCATCGATTTTAAGCCCTCTTAATTTCTCTTCGTTCACAAGTTTCAATTGATCGGTATTACTAGCAAAGGCATTTCCCTGATCGCTTATTGCTTTTTCTGTGTCTGGAGCTTGATCGATAATATCCTGATTTAGGCTTAAAAACTCATTCATTTCTTCGTTGGTAAATCCGGATTTTTCAAGTAATTTATTCTGCTTATCCGTTAACTCCGCGATCTTATCCGGACTCGCTGTGCTTGCTAACAAAGATTGGATGTCCAAAAATTCTAGCATCTCATCGTTAGAAAGTTTATTCTTCAAGCTTAAATCTTCGTATCGAGCGATCAATTCATCTGTTTGCTGGATTTCTTTTTGCTTTGCCTCTAACGTTTCGAAAGATACCTCGTTAAAACCTTTATAGGCCTTGCTTATTCCGACAACTGCCACCGTTGCTAATCCAAGACCTGCTATCGTCAACCCGACTGGATTCGTTAATAAACTAAGAGCACCAGCCAAGCCAGCTCTTAAACCAATTGCCTCAGTGAGAGGTGCGACTACTTTTAAGAGCGATCCAGCCCCAGATGCCACGCTTCCAAGGCCCATTACAACCGGTCCGGCTGCAGCCGCTATTCCACCCAAAACAAGAATAGTCTGACGTGCTTCCGGGGGCATGTCTGCAAAAGCTCCAGTTACGTCTCCAACGACATCCGCAACCTTTGGAAGAATATCCTCCGCTATGTCCAGCAGATCTTCTCCGACCGGCTTCATGTCAGACTGAAAGTCTCTCCATATTTTTTGCGCTCTCGCTCCAAAATTATCGTTTATTGCTTTTCCTGCTTTTCCGGAAGCATTCTGTACGTCTGCAAGTTCCCCGGTCACATTACCGAGAGAGGAAATAGCATCCGAACCGGCCTCTGTCCAAACATCCCCGAATAGACCGGCTCCAATCTGATTCCGTTTGACCTGGTTATCCATTCCGCCCAGGGCTTTTGTGGTCGCAACCATGACATCATAGGCACTAGCATTTCCTTTTTGATACTTTTCCCACATTTCATCTGCAGAGCCGCCAAGAACGTTAAAGGATTCTTCGACATCCTCACTTCCGCTTATAAGATTATCAGTAAAGGTTTGTGTTAAAGAGGATAAAGCATCAAAATTTTCCATTCCACTTTTACTGGCTTGTATCATGAGTTCGAATGCTTGTTGACCGGTCGCACCCATTCCGTGCAAGGTCGGAGCTAGTTCCGTGAGCGCATCTGCCATATCGCCCCGGAAAACACCAGACGTATTTTGGGCTGCGTAAGTTATCATGTCTAGTGCCTGGACACCACTAAGATTAAAGTTTTTCATGACTGTGTTTACACCGGTAACGGATTCTGTCATATCCATATCGAACGTTTTTGCCAATGTTAGAACACCCTTACTCATGTAAGCCATTTCTGTAGCTGGTATGTCACCAACAACATTATATAAAGCACTCACTGCGTCTCCAGCTTCTTGCAAGGATTCGCCAAAGCCATCTTTCCAAACATCATTTGCAACGTTAGCCAAGTCGTTAGCTTTTTCAGCTGTCAAGTCCAGCTGTGACTGTATTCTGCCAATGATCGCGTCAAAGCCATTTGCCGCTTTCCCCGCTGCAAATCCGATTCCGGCAAGCGGGAGACTGACAGCTGCAGTCATGCCTTGCCCAATATTATTCATTCGTTCTCCGGCATCTCCAAGAGACTCGCTTGCATCTCCCATTCTACGACTTAAGTTTTTCCAAGCGTTCGATTGATCGTTGATTTGACTCGTTGTCCTGGTTAATTGATCTTGCGTGCGATTCATTGCAGCGACCGCACGGTTGTACGTGCCGGCAAGGCGGATAGTTTCATCCGCATCCTCGCCCTTTTCTTTCCGGCTTTGCTCATACTGACGCCGCAATTCAGCTACCTTCTGGCGGTGTACTTCCATCGTCCTGGTTAAGATGTCTGCACGGTTTTTTAACGTGTCTAAACTGTCATCAAAGCGTGCAGCCCCAACCGTTGTCGTTTTAAACTCCGCATTTAGCGCACTTAATCGCCGGTTCGCATTTTGCATCCCACGGGTAAAATCGATACTGTTAAGTCCAAGTGTAACGCGCAACGCTCCAATTTCTCCGGATACTCCTGTTGGCATTTGCTCACCTCCTGCCTATAACCAAGGTACCTGATCGGCACTTGTAACAGTTTCTGGTTTATTGATTTCAAACAGGTAAAATATGTCCGATTCGTCAATCTGGCTTAGTGTCCAGCCATTTTTTATCATGCTACGATAAAATTTCTTTAATAGCTGATTAGCTTCTCGAAACGTTACTTTTTTCCGCTTCCCGAATCCTCCTCATCGGTTGGGAGAAACAGGTCATCTACCGTCCGCATTACCTTATCATGCGGAACGCCCTCATAAAACTGTTCGAGAGTAAACTGATCTTTAAATGCGTACACGACAAGGCTTGCTAACTCATCAATCTCTTCTACCGTTAAATCTCTTAAGTTTTCTACTTTAGATTTCCACTCAATATATTTACGCCAAACCATCCCGTTTACAAAAGGTATTGTAAACTTTTTTTCTTTGCCATCGATAAATAGAGATAATGACTTCATGTTTTCACTTCCCTTTCAAAGAAAAAGAGACAGGATAACCTGCCTCGTGTATTAGTATCAATCCCCGTTCACTCCCACGATAAACTAACTGTAGTATCATCCTTTGATACTAGCGAGAGACTACGGGGCATATTAGGGCGCGGGTGTTGGCTCGTAAACACTTGTAAACCAGGCTTGGGCGACAGTAGTCAACGTACTTGGTGAGTCGTGACGAGCCCGCCAATCCCCATTATCCATTGCCACGAAAGTACCGGTTATGGTGGCAGTTTCAAAGGTAACACTTTCACCCTTCGTATTACTTGTCGTGCCTGGAGGTTGAAATTTCCCTTTGTAGTAGCAATAAAATCGGAACCCGCCGTCATCAAGAGGTAGTCGAAACAACAACGCTCCGTACGGAGCAACATCATCCGCATTATCAATGATAACCCCTTCCGTGTTTTTCGTTGTCCCCATTAGCGTGTCGTATTCCGTATCTTTTAAGTCCGCGACATTCAACGATACAGAAATGCTCCCTAGTGCTTGCGCAACTGCAACAGCACGGTCGTCTGCGTACAAGTTTGTCACTGAAAAGTTCGGAGTGATCGTTGCATTGATTGCATCTCTAATTTTAATTGGCGTCATCCAACCATCGCCTGTGGTGTTGAGTGGTGCAAAATATAAATCTCGTAAGCCAATTACATATCCCATGTAAAATCCTCCTTCTATTGGGCATAATTAAAACGGAGTATCTTGTGATAAGTCTCCGTTTCGTCTTCGTATATTTCTCCTTCGTACTGCCTTATGAAACCAGTCGCTTTTAGCTTACTTTTAACCTGCTTAACAACGTCAGTATAATCAACTTGACTCCACACATCGACTTGAATAGAGTAAGCGGTTCGCTTTTCCTCATCTTCTGCAAACAGTGCTCCGCGCTGGTTATATTCAAAATAGGTGATATAGGTCGTCTCTTCACCTGGATAAGTCTGAAAAGACACCGGGATTCCGATAGGTTCGAGTGTAGACTCTATCAGATTGTTTAGACTCATAAGTTCAAGTCCTCTCTGATGACTTCAGACATTTTGTCTTGAGCTTTGCTTTTGTTATTTTCATATGCCGGTCCGACAAATGGTTTCGCAGTCATCCTCGAATACTTACGTCCCTTATGCTTCCCATATCGTACACGTCCGGATTTACGACCGAATTCAAGGAAATACCCGTAATAAGCATCTCCCTGTTGGCTAATACCGATTTCAACCGTTTCATCATCTTTTATATTGGAAATTGCAACATTGTTTTTCAAGTTCCCTGTTCTGACTAAGCCTTTCGACACAATCTCATTTTCAATTCCGTCTTTAAAGACCTTGGCACCAGCATTCAAAGCTTTTTCTTTCGTACTTATTTCAAGTGTTTTTTGCATTTCGGTAACTCTTTGTAAAAGCTGATTCATTCCGTCCAATTGTGCTGGCATCATCTCGCCTCCTTACATACAACAGTTAGTGTTTTTTTGCGCTCGTCATCCGATAAAATAGCATCTATTTCAAAAAAACGGGTAATTTCCCCGTCTTGAAAAACGATTCTCATATCTTCCGACAAGCCTGTTCGATAACGGATAATCCAGCGGACAGTGCGTTCATTTTGTGTTGTAGCTGCTTGGCTATACTCGCGACCGTTAACCGTTTTATTCATCGCCCACACCGCTACGACATCCTGCCAACCTTTTACCGGGAATCTATTCTCTGTTTTCTCCTCTGGGCTTATACGTTGCTGGAAGGTGATACGATGTCTAAAATTAGCTGGATTCATCCGGAATTACCTCTTTAAATGACTTTAGTTTGAGAATAAGACTCATATAGGCGGCATTAAGCTTGTCAATCTTCATAGATGGATCCCGATTTTCAAAGTGCAGCGCAACAAATAACATAACAGCCAGATCGTATCGCGGATCAGTAGTCCCGACCGGTTCCTGGATTCCAGAATCCTTTAAATCGTCAACCGCAGCATCCATTAAAAGAGTGAGGATGTCATCATCCTCACTCCCGTCTACACGCAGATATTTTTTTACTTTGGTTAAATCAGGCATCATATCTACCCCCTAACCTACTAAGCTGCTGTTACAGTAACAGCACACGTATCCGTAAAGCTTCCATCTGCTGTTGTAACCGTAATAGTTGCGCTTCCTTCCGCAACTGCTGTTATCAAACCGGAACTGTTAACTGTTGCAATGGCTTCATTGGAAGATGAATAAACTACGTTCTTGTTGCTCGCATTAGCTGGCGAAACAGTCGGAGTCAGTTGCTGTGTTCCTGTAACCGTTAGGTTTGCTGTCGCCGGCGTTACACTTACACCTGTGACTGGTTGCGTTACATTTATTGTTGCAGTCCCCTGGACAGCCTGATTATCTGCTGCCTTCGCTGTTATGGTAGCCGTGCCAGGTCCAACAGCGGTTACTAAACCAGAACTATTCACCGTCGCAACGGATGTATTGGAGCTTGACCAAGTTACCGATTGCCTCGCTGTTGCCGGCGATACTGTTGCATTTAACGTACGCGTTCCGCTGGTCGTAAGGTTGTTGTTCAACGGTGAAATGGATACGCTGGTAGGCGCGCTATAATTTGTTGTGACGCTTAACGGATCCGAACGTTCGCTTTCACCCGCTATATTTACAGCACTTACTTCGTAAGAGTATTCTGTATTCGGTGTTAGTCCACTATCGGTAAATGTCTTTTCTGCTAATTCGCTTGCTACTAAATTTCCGTCCCTGTAAACGCTATAAGTATCTACCAATTTTACTCCCTCCTCACTTTGTTATCCCCTGTCCTTCACTCCCAAGACAAGGTCACGCTAGTGTCTGTCTTGGAAGCCGAAAGATTTAGGGGTATATTAGGGAGTGACGACGACTTTTGCAATACGGAAGGCGGATTTAAGCTTGATCTGATGATCGAACCAAGCAGTAACAACGAATTGTTCAATACCAGTTTTCACATCCTTGTCACGGTCGTACAGAGCGGATAAATCATAGTTAAAGTGAGAATAACTAAAATCTCCCACAACCGGATTAACAGCGGAGTCACTAAATACAACTGGCTTCCCGAGGATTTGTTCAGGCTGTGCCATATATAAAGTTGCGCTGCCATTTGCTAATTCTTTAATGATATTCTTGTAATCTTGGAATCTCATAACGATTGTTGCATTTTCTCGATAATCTTCGTGCAGATCTGCGATCGCATCTGTGATTGCGTCATACAAATTATCAGCAGATACTTCCGTTACTCCAGATGCATAAAATGACATATGCTCTTCTCCAGTAACAGGAGTCGTTGCAAACGCTACTTTCTTTTCCTTTGCGGCCACACCGGATTGTAAAGCAGTATCTACGTAAGCAACTAAGTTCGCATCAGAGCCGTTTATTACCGTTTCGGATAATCCAGCGAGCACTTTGAATTTATAACGGCCGAAGGAAACGACATCTCCAGTTGCTTCAAGTTCTTTTGCAGTTGTCGTATCCGCGATAAATCCGTCATCGCTCAACGTAAAGCTAAGCTTTGGGATTTCCAAATTGGGAATCTGCGTAACTGTGGAAAGCTCACGTAAAGGGTTTCTAACAAACGGCTCCACAAGGATATCGGTAGATACAGTTTTTGGAAGAAATTTATTTCCTCCTGTTGTATCATTGTCTCCAAGAGCCTGGTACACTTCTAAAGAAACAGCTTGTTTAGCCATTGTTGAACGGATCAATTCTGCTTTAGCCTTTGTAATTTTTTGTTGTGGATCATTTTCACCGCTAATACCAAGGGCATTTGCTTGTGCTTGTGCAGCAAACTTTGCCCTTTGTTCTGCATCTAAAGTATCGTGTTGTTCTTTAATAACCTCGAAACGGGTCTGCAAATCCTTTTTAGACTGCTGTAACGTTTTAATTTCATCCATTGTGGCTTTCGGATCTACTGCTTTTTGCGATAGCTCGCTCTCAACTTTTTTCAATTGCTGGCCAATCGTAGCTAGGTTCTGCTTTAATTCGAATAAAGTCTGTCCTGCGAAAAACTGAAGGTTTAACTTTAATTGGTTCTTTTGTTGTACTGCTTTTAACAATGCTTTACTTTTTGTCATGTTAAATCATTCCTCCTAAAATAGTTCGTAAATAATCTGCATTTGCTTTAGATTCAGCAGCAATTTTCTGTCTTTCCGCCATTTCGCGAGCGGAAATTATTGTACTGCCAGTATTTTTAAATTGCTCTGGGACATTCTTGTATTTCTGAAACAATTCATTGCTAATAGACGCAGCCATCTGATTCGCTTCCTCGACAACATCACATAGCCCAATTTCAAAGGCCTCGTCAGCCGATAGCCAAGTCTCCGCATCCAGTAATTCCTGAAGTTTTTCCTCAGTTAATTTTTCACCAGCTTTTTGCAAATACGACTGTTTACTAGAATTTCCTATGCGGTCAAGATCGTCTGCCTGCTTACGCAATTGAATTGCATTTCCAATTGCAAAAGTCCAAGGGTTATGGATCATCAGCATTGAATTTTTAGGCATGTAAATCGCATCCCCAGCCATAGCAATTACGCTTGCTATCGAAGCAGCCAAGGCGTCAACATGAACGTTTATTTTCGCGTTATGTCGTTTTAACATGTTGTGTATAGCGATGCCTTCGAAAACGCTGCCCCCGGGTGAGTTAATATACAAATTAATTAAACTTACGTCCCCAAGAGCATCTAAATCATCTTTAAAAGTGGTTCCAGATACGTCACCTGGTAGCCAAGCAAATTCAACGATCTCACCGTAAATGAAAATGTCCGCTGAACTTTCATCGTCTGCGGCCATTTTCATTTCCCAATATTTTTTTGAAGTTTTCTTCGTCAATCTTCCTCACCACCTTTCGATGCCGTATTTGTTGACTTACGTAGCGACGGATCCATTTCTAACGGATACATATCGCCGGAAATCCACAATTCGTCTGCTTTTCCTCCTCGTGGAGGTAAATCTTCCAATCTCCTAACTTCATCTCGGGACATAGCCCCATCACGCAACATAGAGTGATAGAAAGACTGTCTCGCAGCAGTGTCCCCTCGCAGAAGACCGCTCAAGTTAAACTTAAAATAAAAACCAGCTTGGCGATCAGCTGGTGTAAGAAGTTTTCTATTCAGTTCCTGTTCATACTGCCGAACCGTTGGAGTAAGGTTCATTTGCACAAATTGGATCATCATTTGCTCATTATTGGAAAAACTTTGCCCCTCCGTATCATTCAAGAACGAAACTGGGACATTAAATACGTTAGCTACCCTAGACCTTGTAATTCGTTCGGATGCTAACGTGTCAGACGCAAAATATTTCTTTTCCATCGGACTGATCTCGACACCAGGTTCTTTGAACAGGATGCCGCCGTTTTCAGAATAGAAACGCCGGAAGTCGTCGATGATTTGCTGGCGTTTATCAGAGCTTACATTCGCCCCATAAGAAAGGATAAAGCTTTCTTTTTTCTGCATTTCTGATAAGCTAAATTCTTGAACTGACTTGTCATATTCGAGCGTATTTCTTAAAACATTAAGAGGGTTGATTCCTTCCCATCTGTTAGAACCGGTTATATGCTTTACATGCAGCATATTCATATTGTGAAAATAATAAGTTCCGTCCATACCGGTTACTTTGTACCATAACTCTCCATCGTCCTTATTCAAAAACGGCATAACATAACTGGAGTCAATCGGTAAAATATATTCCGGTTGCATTCGAATATCTCTTGTGATAACAGCATAACCGTTTCCTGTTTCGTTACGCGATACTTCAATTTTGTTAAACACTTCGAAACTCGTCATGTTTGGATTCGGCTCATTAAAAACTTTGTCCGCAAGCTGATTCATCTTTGCATCATAATTCTGATAAAGTTTTAATGGTAAAGAGGACAACGTATTGGCTAATCGGCTGATAACACTGAAAATCGTCTCATTTGTAGCTAATTTTCCGTTATCAATTCCCCAAAAGTGCCGACCGTACCAGCTAGAAAAATTAAACCCGTTCCCACTCCAGCCGGATAAAGCTCCTTTTATCGCGTTCCTTATTCGACTAAACCATTTCAAACTCTCACCACCTTTCAGCTATTTTTTAAGAAGGTCACTGAGTGTAACGACTTTTATATTTCCATTTCCTTGCGGAGCAGACATCATCTTCATTACTTCGGTATGCGCGTTCAAAAAAGCGGCAAATCCGTCAATTTTCCTGTATTTTCCTTGTTTACTCGGTAAAAGATTTCCTTTCGGATCCTCAGATAATCGAACATTGTTCATGTACCACCTTAAGAGCCTGTTTTTATTACTGATTACATTTCCATCAAGCAACAATTCCCTTACATTTTTCAAAGCCGGGCTTAATGTAATCCAACCCTGCCTAACAATCTCCGTATCAAAACCGTAAGCCTTTAAGTCCTCGTTCAACCTAAACGCATTAGCTGGGTCATACGTAATTGTTTTAATTGCGTATATTTTAGACTGGGCTACGAACCAGTTATACACGTACTCATATTTCACGTATTCCCCAGGAACAATCGTTAACAGACCTTCTTTTTCATAAGCTTTAAAGTCAATCCCCTCGTTGTCTTTATCTGCCTTTGCTTTCGGCACCCATGTATGTGATAAGACAAAAACCTCGTTCGCATTTAAAGGAAACTCCAAGCAGGCACTTGTAAAATCTTCTGTCTGGGAAAGATCATAACCGCCAATAGGCTGAATGCTTTTTAAGAGTTCAATGTCGATGACCTTTTCGTTTCTTTTCAAAATCTCAATTCCGACAAAAGATTGTTCTTCATTGTCCACAAAAATGTTAAATTGCTTTGTGATCCAGTCATTTTTCTCGGATTCGATGTCTTTATCTGCATTCCAGTCATCGATAAGCGTTGGAAGATCCATCGACACGCCCATATTCGGATTTGCTTTAATCCAAAGCTCCGGATTTTCAATTTCTTTGACGTCATCCAGTTCCGCCATGAAATAAAACTTTCTATCCTGTTCAAGCACTCCATCCAGAACATCGGAAGCGACTTCGTAGAACTGAACGAGAGGCCCTTCAAGTTGATAACCGGCAGTGGTGATATAAACGATTAAAGGCTGTTTTCGAGATGACCTAGATTTTTTAATAACGTTAATCAGCTTAAACGTCTTAAATTCGTGTATTTCATCGAATATTCCGAGATGTGTGTTTAATCCGTCAAGCTTCTTGCTGTCGGATGCCCGCGGTTCAATTTTAGATTGCGTTTTGTCATAAAAAATCCCTTTCTGATTTTCGCGCAAGTGCCTTTTCAGCTGCGGTGACTTCTGCACCATTGCCCGGCTCTCGTCAAACAGTTCTCCGGCTTGCTGCTTTGTGTTCGCCAATACATACACGCGAGCGCCAGGCTCATGATCTTTCGATACCGAGTAAATGGATAACCCCGAAATCATGGTCGTTTTCCCGTTTTTCCGACCAATAAAAATAAGGCCCTCCCGAAAGCGCCTTACTCCTGTGTCCTTATGCACCCATCCGTACAGCGAGCCAATCACAAAGTGCTGCCAAGGCTGTAGGACGAGTCTTTTGTAATCTCCTTTGGATGGCTTGCAATATCGCTCGATAAACTTGATTGGGCGGTGTGCTTTGTCCCCGTCAAACACCCAGGGAAAATCTTCTGTTCCCTGTCGCTTTAAATCGTTCAGATGCCTGCGACAAGCCTTGATATTTTTCTTACTCGCAACAATTTTCCCATTTACCACTTGCTCCGCATACCAAGTCGTAAGTATAGCCGGATGCGGATTTTCAAGAATGTAAAAATGCTTAACCTGTTCTTTACGCCACGTTACGTACCATTTTGCAATTTCAGACGGTTTAGAACTCGTCGAAATCGTCATCGTCACCAGGTCCGTCTTTTAGTTTCTTTCGTTGCGCTGGCGTAAGTCCAAGGGATTTTAACAAGTTATTCAAAGTCTGCACCGTCTTTGTCAATTCGATTGAAAGGGGGTTCTTAACTAAATTAGTCGCCCCGGCCTTATTGGTATACTCATACATCAGGTCATTTTTCTTTAATTCTTTTTGTAAGCGACGATAAAAGGCGTGCGTTTCGACGTAGAGCTTTATCAACTCCTCGTCTGATTCCTTATAGTCGTCTGCTAAATATTCCCTTATTTTGTTTGTTGTCGGAACTGACATAATTTAACATTTACCCCCTTTCATGAAAATTTAGTCGCGGTGCGAACGCTTGGCCCCGTCGGTCCCCGG
Organism: Bacillaceae bacterium Marseille-Q3522; assembly: GCA_017898095.1. GTDB lineage: Bacteria > Bacillota > Bacilli > Bacillales > Cytobacillaceae > JAGKQJ01. Next base: position 70,771 of record JAGKQJ010000002.1, read on the forward strand.
CAAAACAGCATTTGCAAAAAATTGGTATGGGGGGGCTACTAGGTATTTTTTGGATTCTTTTGTGATTTTACAAATTTTACTTTTTTACTGACTTTTTTCGTTGCATTCTTGCTGTGTTTCTCGTTGTGACAGCTGTTGCATAAGCTTTCCAAGTTGTCGAGGACAAGCCCAAGTTCCGGATGATCGCTAAGCTCTTTGATATGGTGAACCATGTCAGCTGGTGTAAGCTCACCATTCCTCAAGCATTGCTGACATAAGTGATTGTCTCTATCTAACGCAAGCTGTCGGCACTTCTTCCATTCTGTGCTTTTATAAAATGCTCTTGCCTCTTGGTCTCGTTTGTATTTATCGTACAGACGATTCCGATTCATCCCGTCCATAATCCAACCCCATTTGGCATCCGCAGTCTTCGCATTTATAAGACCTGCTTAACTCTACATCATCTACTCGTACTATGCCCTCCTTCATAATCGCTCCACACTCCGGGCAAGTAGTTGATTCAAGTTGATCTAACTCATTAGCTAAATTTTGTAGATGCTTTGAAATAGCTTTAAGCTTTATGGATAACGATTTAGTATTAAAATTTACATTTACGCTCATATCTGGCATAACATCACCACCCGTCAAATTTATAAAAAGAAAAGCCGTCCACAAAGGACAGCTCCAAACTTCATACATCTGCCTTCCGGCATGGATGATAATCAATTATTTGTCGAACCCTAATACTTCGACACTATCATAATAACATAAAATTTAGGGTCAAATGCACACGTTTTTGCACACATTTTACACGCGCTTTACACCCATCCGATTCTGGCAGCGACGAGAAAGACAAATTTATTTCTGTATTTTCTTGCGGTGTTGCGATGGACAAAGCATTTCTCCGCCACATCCGACCAAGTCAGCCACTTGCCACCCTCCCAATACTTTGCTTGGATAACGCGCCGGCATTCATCTGATACCTGCCCCATCGACCAGTCAATGGCTTCCGTTATCTCCTCGAGGTTACGCAAGCGTTTATCGGTCAACAGCCTGGTTGCAATCCGTTCGGTCGGTCTCCCCGGTACACTTGATCTTCCCCCTCCAACATTTTCATCTACTTCAGACGAACCAAACATGATCTGCTCTCTTAGTTTTTTAATCTCTCGTTTTGTTTCTGGGTAATCATATAGTTCAGCTTCCACGTGCTTAAAAATTACCGGTCTTAATTTTATCCCCTGTGTCATCCTGCTGCCCCCTTCACTTTCTTTATCCGCGCTTTCAGGGATTCGATCAGCTGATCCTGCGTTGTAGCTTTTCCCTCTAACGCCTCCATTACGTCTTCATCGCGCCCGCCTGCGGTAACTAAATGGTGGACAAGAACCTTCTCCGTTTGCCCTTGCCGATGCAGCCGTTTATTTGCTTGCTGATATAATTCGAGATTCCAATTTAAACCGAACCATATCACGTGATTCCCACCCTGCTGCAAGTTCAGCCCATAAGCTGCGGAAGCCGGATGCGCCAGTAAAATATCAATCTTGCGGTTGTTCCAGTCCTCTTGATCTTGTACGCTTTCTAGTTTTCGAACTCTTAAACTTGTTTTCGAAAGTGCTTTTAAAAGCCGATGTAAGTCATGCTGGAAATTATAAAAGACTAATGCCGGCTTGCCGTTTAAGCCCTCCACCAGCTCCATAAATGCTTCGGTTTTGCAATTATGGATTTCAACCGTGTTACGTTCGTCGTCGTATACCGCACCATTGCATAACTGTAAAAGTTTGTTACTTAAAACAGCGGCGGAACCGGCGTCGATGGTTGATTCGTCTACTTGTAAAAGCATTTCTCTTTCTAGTTTTCTGTACGCTTTTTCTGCTTTGCCGTCCAGGACAACCGGGATAGTGTTATATGTGATCGCCGGTAACTGGATGTAATCCTCCGCTTTCATGCTCACGCAGACGTCGCCAATCAATTGGAATATTTTGTTTTCTGCGCCTTCCTTCGGCGCGTAGGAGAAAACACGTTCCCGGTTTCGTTGATCCGCATCAAAATATCTCTCGCGGAAACCTCCGATTGTCTTCCCAAGTCTTTCGCCCCCGTCCAGAAGGAATACCTGCGCCCACATGTCGATCAATCCGTTCGGCGCTGGTGTCCCGGTTAGCTCGACAATCCGCTTAATATGTGACCGGACATTTTTTAGCGCTTTAAACCGCTTCGCTTGATGATTTTTAAAACTGGTCGATTCGTCCAGGACAACCATATCAAATGGCCAACTGTTGCGGTAATAATCGACTAGCCACACCACATTGTCGCGGTTGATAACGTAAATGTCAGCAGGTGTATTTAGCGCCCTTATCCGTTTCTGCTGTGCCCCCAAAACCGTGGAAAAACGTAAAAGGCTTAGATGCTCCCACTTTTTCGCTTCCGCCTGCCAAGTCCCTTCTGCTACCTTTTTCGGGGCGACAACAAGCACTTTATGGACTGCAAACCGGTTATACTTAAGATCGTTTATCGCGGTTAAAGTGATTACTGTCTTACCAAGGCCCATGTCCAATAAGAGCCCGATTGCCGGCTTAAAAAGTACTTGGTTAATGCAGTACAGCTGATAATTATGCGGCTTAAATTTCATAACCGATCACCCTTCTTACAAATTCGTCCACCAGTTCCCTGCTGTCGATCACTTCAACTTCGCAGCTAAAGGCTAGCAGCTCATTTATCTTTTTCAGCTGTAGCGGTCTCGGCTTCTTTCCAGGTGCTTTTAACTCAATAAAGTAAATCCGGTTACCCGGGAAAATGACAATTCGATCGGGCACCCCATCATTCCCCGGCGACTCCCACTTGTAGGCTTTCCCGCCTGCTTTTTTCACTTCCGCTCGTAAGTACTGCTCGATGTCTCGTTCTCTAACGTAACTTCCCATTTTACATATCTCTCCATTCATGTGGTAAGGGAAACCTTAAATAAACAGTTCCGTGCCATTTTTCTCTTACTAAGTCCATGCCTTCCTCGCAATCTTGTAGATCTTTCAGCCGAAAACCTTTTTCTTTGAATCTGTCTTTTATGAATCCAAAGGGCATTGGCCCATATTTAAGTAAAATGTTAATTTCCGTTAACACTGCCAGTCTATTAGGCTTTTCTTGCATTTGTCTACCTTGTCTCCCGCGCACGTGTATGTTTAAAAAACAGGCATATTAGGCAGTACATATATCCGCCTAATCTCTCTAATCTCTTTATTTTTTTATTTATATAGATTTAAGGTATACAAGGTATACAAAATAGAATAAATATTTATATACCAATGGTTTTGCTGTATACTTTCCTGTATACTTTCTACATTTTTAAAGTATACAAAGTATACATTTCCAAAATTTATGAAAGTATACAAAGTATACAGATTTCGCATAGAAAGTATACAAAAATCATAGAGAAAGTATACAAACATTTGTTCCAAAACAACTCTCTAAACCGCCTAAATTAAAAATTTCCAAGAATCAAGGTATACAAAGTATACAAACGTTTGTTCTCATTTTTCTTTAATATATCCACCTTTTACCAATCCATAAGGGCCATACCGATAAGGGTTCTTCTTCTTTTTCCACCCGTTTATCTTGTCCAGTACGTCGTTTATCGATGCTGTATCGGACCTTTTCATCCGGTGTATCCTGTCACCGAAACACTCTGCCCATATCTCTGCCGCGCACACTCGATCTCTTGGCTCGGTAGGTGTGTCGATCTTGCCAAATTCCCCGGACCAATATAGCTTCCTTGCATTTATATCCCGCTTATTCCAATCAACGGGTACAGGACGCTCCACAAATTCGCGTATCACGCTTTCCCATGGGTTCTGTTCACTGTGTCCTTCCTGCTGCCGCTTTGCCTCCTCTAATAGTTCGCCGGTTAGGATGAGGGGCTCGCCAAGCCGCCAGTGCATCACGGCTTCCGCCCATAACTGATCGACTTCCGCATCGAGATCACGGAAAACTTCTTTTATCGGCTGCTGTACTCCCACGTCCACTGGCCAAAAACGACGGCCGCCGGTCGAATCTTTTAAATAGTCGTACCTATTCGAGGTGCCGAAGAACACACATCGTCTAGGGTGCTTCTCTGTCTTTCGGGCATAAGCTGCCCGGTACTGGTCGTCTGTCCGGCTGAGGAAGCCCTTGATAGAGTCCAGGTCGCTCTTCTTATACGCAGACATTTCCCCGATCTCTACAATCCAGACACCCTGAAGGAGCTCCGCAGCTTCTTTACCTTCAAACGTTTCTAAACTATTCGAAAACCAATCCTTTCCGAGCTTTTGAATGAGAGTTGTTTTCCCGATGCCCTGCGCCCCGGTTAGAACCGGCATGGTGTCATATTTAAGCCCCGGGCTCATCGCCCTGGCTACCGCTGCAACAAATGATTTACGTGTCACAGCGCGCGTATATGGTGTGTCTGCGGCGCCCAAGTAGTCGATAAATAATGTGTCTAATCGTTTTATCCCGTCCCATTGCAAGCCGTTCAGGAAGTCTGCTACTGGGTTAAAACGATGTTTCTGGGCACTAAGCACTAAGGCATCGTTGATGATATCTTTCACCCGGAAGCCGAGGATCCGTTCCAAATAAGAGCGTAATCCGGAGTCATCATTCTCCACCCACCTAAACGTTTCGACCTCCTTGTCACGTGGTGCCCAAGGAAACGGAGCTTGCCCGATGAGGGCATCGGCAAACGTGTCCATACGTACCTTTCCGCGCAGGTTCGGGTCTCCCTCGAGAGCAACAAGGGCGTTTTCGATCGTTTTGTGCGGTTGCCCGGTTGTCGGGCTGATCTTTAGTTGTTGTATCCAGCTAAGATCATCTTGCGTACTAGGCGTATTACTCGTTTCATTTATGCCAAAATCCTGCACAGCCTGCTCATATCGCTCCTGGTTGATAATGTTGGCCACCCCTGCATCGTTAAGTGCAAAAGCACTCATCCGTGCGTAAGAGGGCAGTTTATTAGCCGGGGTATCCGGTTTTGCCTCGTCGTCCAAGTCTCCGAACTTATGCAGCCGTACCAGGTCAAAGCTGTTAACCAGTTTCCCGCTGCACGGGTCTGTGGCATGATGGGAATATAAAAACAATCCGTCTTGGTAAAGGATTGCCCCACCCACTGTAGAACCCTCCACAAAGGTGTAGCGGTCTTCATGATCGGTCGGAGAGTAAACGTTCGGGAGAAACTTTTCCATTGCATCTACGATGCTATACTGCCGGCAGAATGCCCCTACCACCCCGCGCTTTTCCAACGGGTTGCCTTGCTTCACTGCAAGCCGTACATGCTTATTATTTTCGCCTTGAACGACTGGCCACTCTTGTATATCTCGCCAATTCTGATACGTAGCCAACAGCCCGTCTGTGTCGAGGAACGGCTTATCTGCGTAATGGTAGACATACTGGCTGTCGGCACAACAAGACGGCCAGTACATTAGCCTGTGCGCTTCAAACGTTGTCGGGTCAGCCATGCTGATGCCGATAATAGCTGCTAATTTCCTAGCAAGTGGCTCATATTCATCCGCTGTTGCTGTGCGAGATAAAGGGGCAAGCACACGTAAACGCGGCTTGCCTTCTTCGTGTTTTCTGGTGCTGTAGACAACAAATGCACATCCTAGCCCCTCCAACCGTCGCAGTACGTCTTGCGTGCCACCGGCACTAATATTGTCCAAGTCGAGGGTAACGAGGTCTCTGCCGGTCACTGCGTTTGCTTTACGGCGATTGCCGGCTAACGTGCCTCCAACAACCCCGCCGATGTCTTTCAGATCGTCCTGTTGTTTCTTGGGCAGTTTTAAATACTGTTGCAGCGTTTCCTGCCCCCGCACAGCTGTACGTAAACGGTTAACTAGCTCTGCCCAAAACAGCGTCTGCGCATGCCATTGCATTGCCTTTCGGCTCCCGGCTATCGATATAGTAAGTTGTCTGTTATATTGCATAAAAATCACCCGTTAGCTTTCGTCATCATTGATGATATCTTCAATCTTTCTCAGTTTTTCATTTTGTGAGTTTATCACTTCGTTTTGTGTGTTATTAATCATCGTATACTGCCGTTTCCAAAAATACGCTTCATCAAGCGCCCGTCTAACAAGTTCCCGTAAATTCTGCTTATTATATTTCTCTTGTAGCAAAATTTCTGTGAGCTCGTCATCCGCCAAGAGCATTAATTTGCTGACGTTGTCTATGATGTTCATCCTAACCACCTCACAATTATTAAAATTACTACCCAAAACACGATCGAAAGGAGGCAGCCATTTCTGCATCCGATAGCTGTTTTCATGATGTCTTCCTTCTCTGCTCCCGTATTTTGCGTTTCACCGCGTCCCGGATAATCGCAACGGAGAAGTCTATATCACTTGGCATGTTCATCCGTTTCTCCCATCTGCAGATAGTAGCTGGGGTAATCTCAATTGCTTCTCCAAGTTCTGCTTGCGTCATTTTCGCCGCTTTTCGCATATTTCGGACAAATTCCGCAAAATCGGAATTAGTTAGTTCTTCTGTCATGGTTTCACCTTCTTTCATATTTTGGTCGAACGTTAGTAGATATAGGAGCGCGCGTCCAATTCCTCGTAGGAGTCAATTCTCATTGCTGTTATAATTTTCTTCATTTTTGGGTCACTAATAAACTCGTCCCACAGATGATCTGTATCGAAAAACCACTGTGTCATTTTTTTGTTATCACCGATTTTATTCATAGCACCAGGGTATTTTCGCTTTAATTTTTCCGCAAAAGTATAGAAACCTTTGGTGTTACCATTTAGATAAATATAAACACGCTTTACCGACTCAAGTGAGTTGTTCCGATTCATTACGTATTTATGTTTCCAAGAAGGTCGTTTATTGCGTTTTTCTTGCATGAGTTCGATATTGACATCCCCTTGAATGGTTAGTCGTTTAGCCATGTTTTTTCACTCCGTTCTTTCGCATTTTGGTCGTACTGTATCAATATCACTCACCCCATTAGCCCTTTTATTTCTGCTGTTTCTCGATCTTCTCGCTCTTTCAGCAGATGACCGTATACTTTCTGGATCATTGCTGTTGACGAGTGACCTACCTGTTTTGCAATCACTGCTTCTGATATACCGTTGTCGATCAAAACGGACACATAGGTGTGTCGCAGTTTATGAAAGGATATATTCGGTAGATTCAGATCTTTTTCAATTCTACGAAGCTTGTCATTAACTGTTGCGTTAAGTGGGCAGATTCCATTTTCAAGCAAGAATGGTGTCCCGTCTTTATGCAGACTATTTCTTTCTTTAAATTCCCAATATTTATTTAAAAGGTCACGTAGAGCATCGTCGATTACTACCGTTCTAATCGAACTACCATTCTTCGTCGGTAGATATCCAGCGTCACCAATCTCTTTGTAATTCCATGTTTTGTTAATTTTAATTCCATCGTTCGTGATGTCTTCCCGATTAAATCCGAGTATCTCGGACAATCTAGCTCCAGTTCTTATAGCGATAGAGTAAAGCATTAAATAATGCTGTTCACTTACTCTTGCAGGAAGAGCGCCCGGTTTATAAATTGGTTTTTTATCTAGCATTTCTTTTAATTTAAAAATAAGATAATATTTAAACTGGTTAAATTCGATCATGTTAAATGTTTTGACTTGGTTTTTAACATTCGCTCGTTTTTCAGTAGACCATGTTTTCTCAACTGAACGTATTTCAATTCCTCTGCGAGCAATGCTTTTGATATATCCATCTTCCACGGCAAAATTAAGAGCGCTTGTGACATGGTTTTTAAAATCAAAAGTTGTAACTTTTCGATGCGTTTCGCCGTACCGATCGACGAGTTCCTGCATGTTTCTCCGGCTGGATTCCATATCAGAAACTAATAATTCTGGCGCCAGCCGTTTAATCCAATTAAGAGTTAAATTATATTTTTGTAGTGTTACAGGCGCCACTTTCCCAATCTTTTCATTTTTGATAAACCACTCGAAGTATTCCCAAAGCCTCATACTTCGCACTCTGTCACGCAATTCGCTCCTGTCTTCTGTTTGAAAATCACTTTTTTTCAACTGCGTCTCTTGCACCAAATTTGCCTCCTTTCGCCATAAACTGATATACCTCTGATTCAGCTACATGACGAGGCATGATATGGCTTTCGATATGCTCCTGATATCTAAAATCTGCCCAGGTTACCTGCAATTCCTTTGCCACAAAATCAGTGTAGGGCAACACGTTCAAGCTGCTAAAATGTAAAAAATCATCGCATTCGTTTTGGATGAAAAACGCACCCTTTGCCAGCCGTGACAGCACATCACAGTGGACGATGACCGCGTTCATGCCACGGATCAGCAAATTAAAAAGCAAAAACGGTATTGCTCGATCAGATAAATCCTCGCACCAGTAAAAATGTTTAGATGGTAAATACGTAATGGGTGTTTCTTGTAAACAGTCATACCACCACTTTTGTATAGTCAGCCCTCCAGTGCCGGAACAGACATCATAATTCGTACCACCTGTATGCCCCAACAGTTCAGACAGCAATCTACCAATGCTAACCGGAGTAAAGTCCTGTTTCTGCTTAACCCGTTGTGCTGCCTCTTCTTGAAAATACATGTAGAACCAGTCATAGCTTATATCTGACTCGATTTTTAGGAATTCCCGAAACATCGTTTCCCTGCGCTCCCGATCGTACAAGATTTCCATGAGCTTGTCCGGAGCTTTCCAAGGATCATCTATGCCAAACAGCTCATTTATTTTTTTAGTAGTCAGTTTCAATATTTTCGCCTCTTTTTTTGTCTACTGCGCACAATTGTGTTTTTCCGTCAGCTCTTTTCGCCGCCCCGTCAGCTCCATAAACCATTGCTTATCCCCAATCTCTAAAGTGAGATCGATTAAATTGTCTAAGTCTTCTGCAGTTAGCTCATTTTCGCTAAAAGGGAATACGATCGCGGGGGAACATTGGACATACTCTCTTTTTCCGAGGTCAATTGCCCGGACACGGATAGTGCCATATCGCCATATCATCTGATCGATGTACCCAGTGTGCATCCCGTCTAATGCAAGAAACTTTACCCAGTCACCTACTTGCAGTCGTTTTGGCATCACCTATCACCCCCCATCAAGCTTCACGAGGAGCAAAGCTTTCATGGCGTCATACTCTTTTTTCAATGCTTCAAGTTTTCCAGAAAGTGTCTCATTTTCTTTAGACAAATTACCTAATGTTTCATGCGCGGCATTAATATTGGCTTGTTTAAGACTTACTTCGATTTCCAAGCCCTGATTTTCACTTTTTAGCTTTTGCAATTCTTCTTCTACATCGACCAGAAGGGAATTTGCGTCATCTTTATATGCCCGCTGGTCTTGCAGGCTATTAATCTTGTCTTTTAAACTGTTAATCTCATCCCGTAAAGATTTTTCATTTTCAGACGTTGTTTTTAAGAGATCGTTATACTTTTCAACTTGTGCGTTGTATTCTTCTATCAGCTTGTTATAGTCAGACCTTGTCTTCACTGATAGCGCGTCATAATCCCCTTTAAGCTGATCGTAATCAATTTTCCAGTTTCTTTTCGCAAAAGGAGGGTGTTCTTCTGGTTCTAGTGGCTGAACAGGTTTCGATAGCCACGACTCTCTTTTAAATTTTTCGATCTCTTCCTTGTGGTTTAATTTCCAGTTAGATATCTGCTTTTTAGATAGACCAAGATCCTCCGCCATTTCTCCCAAATCCAATCCTCGCTTTTCCAAATTGACAAATTTTTCAACTGTTAAATTTAACGGTGCAACCATGTTTTCATCCTCCTTCTTTTCTATCGCTTTCCCGAGCTGCCGAAGCTCTGCATACACAGAGCAACCGGCACAATCTTTTTCCGGGTTAACACCCTTACCGTGCAACGGGCAGCCGTGGCAGCTGTCGAGCAGCTGACCGATACGGAGCATCTTTACGCGTTTCTGCTGTTTATCCACCGTTACCACCCGCGAGTTCTCTAAACGGCAAGATAAGAGCTCCTGCGTTCTCGCCGTTAAGCAGAAATGGTCTACTCTCTCCGTAATACGACCATGTAATTTCGTTGATTCCAGCGTCTTTAAAAAGCTCCAGCGCATCCAGTAACAGTGCTGGCTTAAACGACTGGAAAAACCCTTCGCCTTTCATAGGACGGTAAGGGGACGAAATTTGTACGCGAGCCACAGCGTTTTCATCTCGGTTGGCGAAGTCATCGATTGTAAAATGCCTGTCGCCAAACGGGTATTTAATTCGGCAAACCACATCCATCTTTTTTAAATTCCGTTCTCCGGTCTTGGTAATGATAGCTAAACTTAAATATGCCTTAACGCTGGCGCATAGCGCCGCCACATCCGTAGCAACAAAGATAGTTTCTCCACTATTTTTCGGTATAATCCGTTTCACATCTGGGTAGGTATAGTCGATCGTTTCGCCGGTTTTTGGGTTAACGACGATGCGGTTTTCTGTCGGTCCTCCTAAATTCGCCCAGAGCAAGATGTGACTGTCCGTAGCGTACCAAGCGCCGTCTGTGTCCTTTAAAACACCTTTCAGCGCGGGCCAGCTTCCATTGACGCGTTTTGTAATTTTTTCAGCATGTTTTGAAAAGATAAACTTAGACATTTTCATATTTAACCCCCCAAATTTTTTACATCTCTTCGTTTTAAACTGTCCTCTTCGCTAAAGCCGTTCGGGTACCGTTTCATTAATTTCGCAATGTTGCTTTCTGCTATCTCGTCTAAACCGATCGCAGCTAACTGTGCGATCTGTGAGACATACCAAAGCACGTCTCCTAATTCTCCGATTAAATCCTCTCGGTTTAACGGGTGCCCGTGGAATCGGTATTTCTTTACAATGTCTGCAACTTCTCCCGCTTCTCCGGTGATGCCGAGTGCAAAATTTACGAGTAAATCGTCACCTGGTTTCCCGTTTGCCGTCCGTCCTGCGAGCTGTTGGTATTTTCTAAAATCCATTTTTCTATCAATCCTTTTTGTAATAATCGCTAACAAATCCATCTGCGTTAAGCGGTAAGCCCGGCGCCCAGCTGATTGGCTGTGTCATGATCTCTACTATTTTGTCGATATCTGCGCGTTCTGCCGGCACGTCCAGCACCACCTCATCATGTATAGTCATCACGATCTGATAACCGGCTGCTGTGAGCCGCTCCATCGCGACAAATAGGCAGTCTCTTGCGATTGCTTGAACAACATTTTCGACTAATTTCCCGCCGTATGTGTTTTGCTTTTCCCACTTTTTCGTCGTCTGATCCATGCCGTAGTAGCAGAGTGCTTCTTTTCCAAAGTCATTTTCGGCGATGAAGGGCTTAACGTAATATAGCTTCCGCCGGCTTGGCAATTGGATGGTGAGAAAGTCTAAGCCGTTTTGAATATCGCTTTCCCGGGCAAATAAAACTCCATTTACTCCGACCGGCCGGCCGTCTCGCATAACAGACAGCACCGCATTTTCGAACGAATACCATAAATTCACAATATTCTTACTAGAAGCCCGCCACCGGCGTACAATTTCCATATAGTTTGTATCAATCATTTTCTCTCGTACATATTCAAAGTCAAATTCGTCTACTAGATCTAAACTGTTTTGCCGTGCAAAATTTTTCACGGCTTCGTCTGACATGTCGGCCGGCCGGATGTCTCCACCAAAGTCCATCCGCTTCATTGCTCCGACCCCTCCGGCATAGCCAAGGGCCAATTCCGCAACTTTTCCTTGCTGCCGCAACGGGTCACCCTTCTTAATTTTTTCGATCGGTACGCCGAACATCTGCGAGGCTGAAGCTTCATAAATTTTGCCATGTGTATTAAAAACGTCTAGCCGCCATTGCTCTTTTGACAGCCACGCGATCACCCGTGCTTCGATCGCGGAGAAGTCAGCCACTGCGATTTTGTGACCTGGGCTTGGAATAAAAGCGGTTCGGACAAGCTGTGAGAGAAGATCTGCGACATCTCCATAAAGCATTTGCAGCGTGCTGATTTTTTTCCTTTTCACCAGATCTCGGGCGAGATCAAGCGTTTCGATGTGATTTTTCGTCAAATTTTGTACCTGAACAAATCGACCCGCTTCTCTCCCGGTTCGGTTAGCACCGTAAAATTGCAGGAAACCTCTCCCCCGATTGTCGTCGCAGATTGTCTCTTCCATTGCTTTGTATTTTTTTATCGATGTCTTGGACAGCTGCTGCCGTATCTCGAGTACGCGTTTCACGTCTCCCTCTGTATTTTTGACGAGGTCAGCTACTGTGTCTTTTTGCAGATTAGCGACGTTTACACCTTTATTTATTAACCAACCCGTCAGCTGCTGCGTGCTGTTCGGGTTGGATAATTTCGTAATGCTGTGAGCCTCAAGGGTAAGGGTTGATTTTACCAATTCATCTAAATGCAACGCACCCTCGATTAACGCTCGGTCGAGTCCGACCCCGTACATATTAATCTGCTGATCGAGTTGCCATTGCCGTTCCACTTCGTCCGGTACCGGGAAGTTAACCAGTTTCTTATCAATCGCTTTTTCCACTTCCACGTCTTGCATGCAGTAATCTTTAAACAGCTGCCATTTTTCCGGCTCATGATGCGGAAGCGTTCGGGTACGGTTACCGTTTCGTTTCGTCGGTTTCACCGGCTTGGAAAAAAGGTTAATAAGCGATTTCCCGATGCGGTCTTTCTGTTTGTCCTCCGGAAGCCCTAACGCTTCTGCCGTTTTGCCCAGTCCGGTCGTATAGCCGCAGTACAAGCCGTGTAACATCGTGTCCCGCCACTGGTGCAGCCAAGACATCGGATGCCAATTAAAATATTTGCTAAGGCAATAATGCTCAAACGGGGCATTATACGCGTGTTTTATCACGCTCGGGCTACCCATCATCTCGGTAATACTATTTGGTATTTTCTCGCCCTGTGCCAGATCGATAATTTTTACCGGCAAATCGTTGACGGAGTATGCGAATAGCAGAATTTCAAAGTCCGGAGACTGTACATATTTATAGAGACCTGATTTCATAATATTGACGCTGGAAAAAGTTTCAATGTCGATGGATAGATTCATCTCGGCAACGCCTCTTTTGAAAATGGCATGTATCTCTTTCTAGAGTCCTTTGCCATCTGAGCAGCTTTCTCGATCGAATCGAAATACCCCAGGAAATAGCGCCTATCTTGCACTTTTATTGCTACCTGCCATTTTCTTTTTCTTTTATTCCAGCTGACCCCCCTGATTCCGGATTTACTGTTTCTTTGAGAACCTAGACGATTTTGGTGGTTTTGAGCATGTTTGACGATTCTTAAATTCTGCTTTCTGCAATTGTTGAGTGTGTCATTATCAATATGGTCGATTTCCACAAAGTCATCACAGTTAAAAAGCCATCTGTGTAAGAGTATAGATTTCCGTTTCCCTCCGGGCATGACTAGTTTTCCATAACAATAAAAACTTTGTGTATCTCTCGACCAAAGAGCGCACCAGGTATTCGGGAATCGTTTTGCTTGTTCTAGATCACAAATATCGATAAAGGTTTTTAAACATTTTCCATTTTTACGTTTTAAATAGATCACTGCAGTATCTCCTAGCACAGCATAAGCATTTTTCAAAATGACCCCTCCATAGAATGGAGAACAAAGGCTTTGTTCAGCCCCTGCCCTCTTTTTTTGTGTCATACACCGAACACGCCGCTACTTTTGATCGGCTGCCCTGTGATCGGGTCAATTTGCAGTTGTTGGTTAAAACCTTGTTGCAGTTGTTGGCCATATTGCTGCGGAGCTTGTTGTGGCTGACCTTGCATACCGTAAGGCAGTCTACCATTTTGTCCGTATTGAGGTTGTTGCGGTTGGTACTGCGGTTGACCGTACTGCTGTGCGGGCTGTCCATATTGCTGTGGAGCCTGTTGCTGTGGGGCTGCACCGAAATCATCTGCAGCACTTGGAGCAGTCGCTCCTAACGGTTCCCCGTCTCTTGTCTTCTGTACGTTGGTGCTAATATAAACACCGACACCTTTTTTGCCGGCAAAGCTGTACGGGCTAAAGTTGATCGCGATACGTCCATACATCCCGCTGTAAACTTCTGTCGGGTCAATGATCGGGTTACCTTGCAGATCGACGATTTTCGGCGGGTAATCAAGCCCTGTAGATGCGGTAAAGACCCAATGCCCTTTGCACTCTTGCCCAAACGGCATGCCGTCACTCGGTTTGACCCCGTCCCCGTCGTGAAGAGGGATGTTTACGTTTGGAGGAACAACTCCGTTCCAGTTGCCGGCTTTCCCTTTTTGCTTCGCCGCTTCGATCGCCGCATCGATACGCTGTTTCGTTGCTATATCTGTTTTCGGAAGCAGGATAGTAACGCTGTACTTTTGGTCTCCCCCAAATTGGTTTGCCCGCGGCTTTAACAAACTTACAAAGCTAAAACGTACTTCTCCTGTTACTACACGTGTGTTAAATTCAGTCATTTTTCCATTACTCCTTTTGTAATTGTCTAAGTTTTTGTAATTGTTTAGGTCATAAAAATAGCTGTCAACTTATCACATAATAATCCGACATGTTGCCCATTACTGTGCTCCCGCGCCAAAATCATCCGCAGCACTTGGTGCGTTACTAATTGCTTCCCGCTTGTCGCTCTCCGGCGCAAGGGTTGGTTTCCCTGGTTTCTTTTCAACAAAGCCCGGTTCTTCGAGCAGCTCGTGATACGATTTTTTGCCCATTTCTTTTTCCAGTTTTGCGACGGATAATGGGACACGTTCGTACAGAATGGTTTCATCCCAACCATGTTCGCTTAGGTGAGAAAAAGCGGCGTCGATGTTGGTATAAACTCGGGATCCCCGCCCCTCTACCGCCTTCCACCCTGGAATCTCACTGCCAGCTAAGCACTTGTGTAGTGCATACTCTTTCAAGTCTTTGACCCATTTTTCAACGGATAAGCCGGTCTTTAGAAATTCTCCAACCTCTGCATCGCTGATAAGCGGCGGCTTTTTCTCTACAAAATCTTTCAATGGGCTGTACAGCTCCGCCCTTGCCCGGCATTTCGCTTTCGCCCGGCAAAATTGGCAGTGATCGCCGGCAACAAAGTCTCCCTCGCCGGCAAAAGCTCTCCGCGCAACCGGTTTGATCTCTTCCCCCCATTTGAGCAGATCTTCAGCCGACAATGTAAACTCGGATATGCTGTCTAGCCGCGGCTGAATGATTGATAGATGGATAGATTTAATCGGGAATAAAAACCCGTACTCACTCAACGCACCTAACGCATACAGCTTCATTTGTGGGTTATCCTCCGCTGACACCGGCACGCCCTTGCCGTATTTAAAGTCGTTGACGTACAGTGTGTCTCCGCCGATGATAAGGCAGTCCACTGTACCAAAGCCCTCCGGCGCATACGAACTGTAGTTGATACGTTTTTCCACTGCGACATAAGGGGCGGAGGAAAAACTCATGGTAATAGATTGCAAGTATTCGAGATATGTGTCCGTATGCTTCAGCATTTCTTCCTGGTACAGCTCGTGTTTTTTCATCTTGTTCAGTCGCCGAGTAAAGGTTGCCTTGCTGATCGGTTCCAGGTAATACTTTCGCAATTTCAGTTCGGCGATCTCATGTGCAAGTGTGCCTTCCCGGGCATAGTCGCTAGTCGTGTCCGGGTACTGTTCTTCCAGCTTTACACTCGGTGTGCAGACGAGCCACCGGTGGGCGGAGCTTGCGGACAACCTCGCATGCTCCCGCTCACTGTGTTTTATCTCCTTGCTCATATCTGCGCACCAAGCTTCCGCAGTTCCGTTGCGAACGCTCCGTACTGCTCTTCCCGGAGAGAGTTTAACGCCTGTACCCCAAACGCATTAAGCAGCGCAAGAAGATCTTCTCGTTTGCCTGCGTCCATTAATTGGGATGCGGCAACGGCTAATTGCTGTATGCTGTATGCCGGCGCGCTGGTCGGTACTTGCTGTTGTGCCGGCACCTGCTGCTGTACCGGTGGTTGCTGTTGTACCGGCGGGGCAATTGGAACAGCTGTCGGAGTTTGTTGCCATTGTTGCGGCGGTTGCTGCACTGGTGCCTGGTACTGCTGCGGCGGTTGTTGTGCTGGCGTTTGATACGCCCCTCTCACAGCATCTACTTTAGCTTCTGTGATCGTGTCGGGCTCGATTTTTCCGAACACGTCATCCGCAGTAGTAGAGCCAATCTTGATGCCGTTTAGTGCATCCGCGATCGCAAAAAATGCCCGTTCTAAATTTTTAGTGATGTCAACCGTTACTTTTATATCCATCTGTTTATCCTCCAATTTTTTATTTCCATTTCGGAATAATTTTTATCCTGCCTGTTTCCCGGTGTTCGAGATACAACACGTCCGTTAAATTTTTCGCGACAAGCCAATTATTCGGGTTCAGACCGATCGACAAAATGTTTCTCTTTTGATGCCTGGTTGGGCGCTTGCCGTGTTTCATTCCTTCACTTCGACCACTGCTTGCGCTTTATTCATTTGGTTGTTATATCCAAATTCAATGTTTGCCGCGATATAATCCCTTTGCTCCAAGAATTCGTATACCGCTATTTCCAAGTCTCCTCTATCTAACTCAACAATCGTTTTTACTTCCAACACGTTTACCCTCTCTTTCCTTCACCCGCAGTATGTTGTATACTGTGGGTAGATGCAATTTTTTGTTTGACCCGTTGTTTGCGCAGCGGGCTCATTCTTCTTTCCATGACACGGTAAATTCTAAAAACTTCCGGCCGGGCTCTGCAAAAACAGTCGTCTTTATCTCCGCCGATACGGCAAAGCCAAGATTTTCGAAGTGCTCGATCACCCGCTCCCGTACAGCTTGGACATACGTATCAGCCGCATCGAAATGTTCGGATGCGTCGTAATCTCCGGCTTTTGCATTTTCAACTATTTCGTTTTCCAGTTTTGAAACAATCATGTCAAATGTATCGTTTACGATGCTGATGTAGCCTTCTGCTGACAGCTTTCTTGCTTCGTCTGCGTTCATCTATTTCACCTCCTTTCAAGCACGGATGCCGGTAATCTCAAAAAACTTTTCGGCATCAAAGTTAGGTATCTCTCTGATCTTCCGCTTCTCTCTTTCAGTTAACCTGTCCCACCACTTGCTATAAACATCCGTAAGATCATTCTTTTTCAGATATCCACCAGTCGTCTTGTAGTCCGGATAGGCTGCCTTTTCATCGTCTGACATGTCCTCTTCGTAAATCCATTCTGTCGGTCGGTAGTCAACTCGACTAAGCAGATAGTACGCTTCCGAATCTCTCCATTCGCCCATCGTGATGTTTGCCGGACGGTCGAAAAATAATAGCTTATGAGTTTTGGTGTTAAAGCATCCGGCATTATTAGAGCCGATATTAAAATCCCCGCTGTTCCAGTCTCCGCTGTTCCAGTCTCCGCTGTTCCGGTTTCCGCTGTTCCGGTGTCCGCTGTTCCGGTGTCCGCTGTTCCGGTGTCCGCTGTTCAGGTCTCCGCTGTTCCAGTTTCCGCTGTTCCAGTTTCCGCTGTTCCGGTGTCCGCTGTTCCGGTGTCCGCTGTTCCGGTGTCCGCTGTTCAGGTCTCCGCTGTTCCGGTGTCCGCTGTTCAGGTCTCCGCTGTTGCCATAACCGGAATTACCTTTTCCAATGTTTACAAGTTCTAATAGTTCTGCCCACGGTATCTCGCGGATGATCTGTATCTTGTTTGTGCAGTATTTGTCTTCGCCTTCGTCGATCGCACCAAGCGCAATTACTTCTGCAACCTTGTTAAGCGGGTCAAGGTTGTAATAGTTAAAGCAGTCTACCAGGTTTTTACAAAAATGAAATCCTCTGTTGCAAACGTATGGAGACGCATCCTGTTCGTACGTTTTGCCTACTTCGTATTGGAAACCACGGCATGTCCAGTCCGGGTTAAATACCTTATAACCTTTCAATATTGTTCATCTCCTTATTTTTAGATACGCGTTAAGAGCCATCTGAAACAATCCGAAAATCTGTGGCTGTTCTTCTGCAAACTTTTCCTCATTGCCCGTAATGCTGTAAGTCGTGTTCATGTCGCGGATCAACGCTTGTAGACGTTTTGCCTTCAGCCAGTCTGGTATCTTCGCTTCCACGATGCCAAGAAGCCGTTTTTTAAACACGACCAGTTCATACAATTTCATGCGGCCGTCTCCTCTCCGTGTTCAGCTGAAATGCCCGTCTGATAAGTAGGTAGCGTTCGATCGGCTTAAGCTGTAGCCAATCCTTCGGTTTGATTTTCATCGGGTGGATACCTCCTTTCCACCCAACCACGCGTCGATCTCGTCCAAGTCGAAGATAAGGACACGCGGCGAAGGCTTGTGAAATGGAATGTTGTTTGTTTTCATTAATTCCTGAATCGTGGTCCGGCTGATCGGGCAGTTGATGGATGACAGGTATTCACTTAAGCGTTGCGAGCCACGAATTTTTCTCATGCCGCATCACCTTCAATTAGCCTTAACAATTCCGGAAATTTCGACTCGAAATAATGCGGCTGCGTCTCTTTTGGGCTTTTTGGATTTATTAAATTTTTCCCGTAGTACAAGCCCTTCTCCGTAAGAGACTTAAATTCTTTTTTTCCGCCTTTTGAACTTAGGCGGTCTTTTATCTCAAGTACCCCTAGCTCGATTAGCTTCGTATTGACCTTTGCTGTGCTTGTTTTCACGCCGTTTTCTTTTAGCAGCACCGTAAGCGACTTTGTGACTTCTTCATCCACATACATCGGTAAATGGTCAGTGGGGACTCCGAAATGCTTATGCGCCGTTTCCAGCATTTTTAATTTTGATGTCTCATCTACTCGCAGAATACGTGAAGCGTAATCGACACCGATCAGCTGCATTTCAAAAGCGTCTTTGAGTTGTGGAGCAGATATTATTTTCAAAGTACCTGTTCGTAATCCTTCAAGCAGATCGTAAACAAAGTCAAAAAATGCATTGGCTTTTGGCTGTTCACTCCATCTACATATTTCGTAAACGCCTTTGGCTGAATAAATCACAGATTTTTGAGCTCCACCTCCGGGGGTTACCGTATCGGTAACACCTGAAAACTTGTCCAGTCTTTCTTTATGCGAAGCATGGAGTTTCGCAATTGCGACCCTAGGATCTGAGTATTCTAACGCCTCACCTATTTGTTTACGAGACATCCAGATCTCCTTTCCGTCTGAATAGATGTCACAATTAACAGCCCCAAATTTTAATGATTTAATAAGGCTTAAATTAGGCATTTTATGGCTCCTTTCTTTTAACTACATTTAAACCGTAGTTTCTCGTCAAAAAAAATTATGTTTTCCAAATTAATCCCCACGATTTTTGCAAATTTAAAAGCCACATCCATACGAAAAATTTTACGGTATTTTTCATACTCAATATAGGTTTTTTCGGACATTCCAAGTTTTTCAGCCATTTGCTTCTGTGTTAAGCCAGCCATAATTCTTGCTTGCATTAGCGTAAAATTCAAGTCATTCATGTTAAATCACCTCCTTGTTGAATATAATACTACAGTATTTCCGTAGTTTCAAGTAAAAATTGAAATTTTTTTTATTATAAATGAGTTTTTTTCTATTTATACTGTACATTTTTACAGTTTTGCTTTATAATAAAGAATAAAGGAGGTGAGAATTACTTGAAACTAGGAGACAAGATAAAAAAATTAAGAAAAGAAAAAAGGATGACTCAAGCTGATCTGTCTAAGAAATTGAAAGTGGCTCCTACATCGGTATCATCATGGGAGAGAAATGAAAACAACCCATTGATGGATAAGATCACTATAATGTCAAAATTATTTGATGTCCCAATAAGTTATTTCTTTGATTCCGACGTTATAAAAGAAGAACCTGCAGAATATATAGTGGGGGTAAATAATGCAGATGCAGTTGACCTTCCTATTGTTGGAAGGATTTCCTGTGGGAATGGTGTAGTAGCATTTCACGACGTCGAGGGCTATGAGTCTATTCCGGTAGATTGGGTAACTGGCGGGGAGTATTTCTTTTTAAGGGCCAAAGGAGACAGCATGATAAACGCCAGGATACTAGACGGGGATTTATTATTGATAAGAAAACAAGAGGACGTGGAAAACGGAGAGATAGCAGCGATACTGATAGAAGAAGATGCGGTTTTGAAGAGGGTTTATAAAACTGGAAACAACACCATTTTGCAGAGTGAGAACCCGAAATACCCGCCCATATTATTAGACAAAAGTAAAAATATCAGAATAATAGGGAAGCTTAAAAGGAATGTAATAAAGTTTTAAATTTTTAGCGCTAGAAATTTAACCGGCGAGTAGCTCTCGCCGGCATTTAAAAAAAGGAGGATGAATAATGGCATCTATACAACCACTTGGAAACGATAGGTATAAAATTTTTGTGGATGTTGAAGTGGAAGAAGGCCAGCCGAGAAAGCGCCGTACAAAGACTGTATCTGCAAAATCGGATCTGGCATTGCGAAAAGCCGTTACGGCATTTGAAATAGAAGTCAGCCAAGAAAATCAAAACCTGTCTAAGATAACATTTAAGGCTTTTGCAGAACGTTGGATGAACGTATATGTTAGGTCAAAGTTGGCAATAAAAACACGAAATTCGTATCAATCATATCTGGACAACGGTATTTCAGATTTTTTTAACAATATGCAATTAAGCAAGATTAAAACATATCACGTCGAAAAGTTTTTTGCCGAGCAGAAAAAAATTGAAGCCGGATCGCAGATAGGGAAATATCTTTGCTTATGCAGCATCTTTACACGCGCGATTAAATGGGGATTGCTAGAAAAATCTCCGATGGAAGACGTTGATAAGCCGGCTGAACGATCACGTCGAAACAGACCGTTTAAAGCGTACACGGAAAAGCAACTGCAGGAAGTGCTTACCTATGTGGATAGACTCGCCTATCCTAAACTGCGTGCCCAGGTCAAACTGGCTTGTCTCGTCGGGATGAGGATGGCTGAAATAGCCGGACTGCGTAAGGAATGTATCGACTTTGTACACAATACTATACGAGTCGATAAAACGTTGCAATATGATAAAGAGAAGAAAGAATTCTCGTTGGGCCCAGTTAAAAATAAAACGCCTCGTACCGTTAATGCCCCAAAAAAATTTATGCAAGGCGAACTGAAAGAGTACGTTGTCTGGCACAACTGGATGGAAAAGAAGTGTGGGGAAGCCTGGTCACCACTTAAGATTAAAAAAGAGCCTGTTAATTTACTTTTTACAAATGATATTGGATTTCCTAACCATCCAAACAGTATGGCCAATGAGTGGGCAAAATTTTTGCACCGGCACCCAGAATTACCATACTTAAATTTTCATGGGTTGCGGCACACCTGCGCGTCTATGATGCTGTTGAAAAATGTAAATTTTAAAATCATCCAAGAACAATTAGGCCATAAAAACATCGAAGAAACGATACAAACCTATAGCCATTTGGAAGAAAAAAGTAAAGAAGAAGCGCTAAACAGGTTGGATGAGATACTATAGTTTGTCACTTTTTTGTCACTTGTTTAAAGTGCAAATCTTGTTAGACCAATCACTATCAGTATATTCGGCAACGGATGGACGATACTGGAATTGAGGCTGCCAATAAAAATGGTTTGTTTATGCAATA
This sequence comes from Bacillaceae bacterium Marseille-Q3522, assembly GCA_017898095.1. Taxonomy (GTDB): domain Bacteria; phylum Bacillota; class Bacilli; order Bacillales; family Cytobacillaceae; genus JAGKQJ01. The sequence goes on from JAGKQJ010000002.1 coordinate 92,249, forward strand.
CTTGATTTTTCACGTTGAGATAACAACAAACAAAGTGTTCTTGTGTGAGGAAACGCATATCCTCCATCACATACTTTGCCCCATCTTCCGGCGACCGTATGACATAACGATCCTGTACATGAAGCATGGAAATTCTTCTTCCAATTTCCAAAGCAGCTAAGACTTGTATAGCTTTTGCTGTCCCAATTCCTTTTATTGCAGTAATTTCTTCAAGTGAGGCATCTTTTAAAAGTCTTAGTCCTTCGAAATGGGTTAAGAGGCGGTTCGCAAGTTGCAGCACGGATTCTTCCTTCGTACCTGTTCGCAGTAAGATTGCAATAAGTTCATGATTCGATAAACTTTCCGGTCCATTTCGTATAAAACGTTCCCTGGGCCGTTCATCTTGTGGAAAATCTCTTATCATTAATGACTGTGTATCTTGATCCATTTCATTTCCTCCCAATATTTCTTTCCGGGAGCTTGTCTTTGAAAGAGAATGAACAAATAAGGATCGGAAATCCCAGTGGAAACTAAAATGGAGGCGGAAATCCGATTTTTTTCAATTCTTGAATCGTCCGGGAAAGAGGAAGGCCGACAACGGTAAAATAATCGCCCTTTATCGCCTTTACAAGTAATTTCCCGTATCCTTGAATTCCGTAACCGCCGGCCTTGTCCATTGACTCGCCGGTATCAAGATAAGCATTCATTTCTTCTTCAGACAGTTCCCAAAAAGCAACATCTGTTTTTTCATAAAACTGAATTTGTTTTCCCAGACAAATAATGGAAACTCCTGTATAAACTTGATGCAACTGTCCGGAAAGGTTTTGTAACATATTAAATGCTTCTGTACGGTTTTTCGGCTTACCAAGTACTGCTTTTTCAAACACAACCACCGTATCTGCGCCAAGGATGTATGAATCGGGATACATTTTGGAAACAGCTTTTGCCTTTCTGCCTGCAAGTTCAATTACAATTTCCTCAGGAGACATCTGCGGAGAATAGCTCTCATCCACATCACTGCTTACAACTTGAAAAGGAATATGAAGACTTTCCAGAAGTATTTTTCTGCGAGGAGAAGACGAGGCTAAAATAAGTTTTTTTTGCATTACATCACCTTTCACCTTTCTATTATCAATAAGGGAGAACCAGTACTATCGTACCAAACTTTAGCTCCTCCAGCAAATTATATCCTGCACTATTTCCCTGAAAATAATGCTTTTTGGCGGGGCAGAGCTGCTGAGTTATTTATTTAATTGAACGGGGATACCAATACGAAAATAACAGGAAAGATTCCCTTTCCTGTTATTTTCGTGACTATTTTTTTGGGGGATGCGATCTTACAAAGCGTAATAAAACGTAAGGAAGGTTAGCAGGTGCTGCTGGATTTCAGAAATAGACTGTTCCTGATTATTTTGCGGGAAATCGGTGATCTTATTAACCGCACCCGCTAAATTTGCCGCAATTTGTTGATATTTCTCATCAGAAAATAAATTGGTGTCCAGTTCGTTGAGAAAGCTGCCTTGCTTCTCAACTTCGTTAACGACCTCTTCCGGTATAGACGAAGAGATCTGTGCTGCAGCGGCCGCTTTCGCCAACAACGGATAGAGAGAATGGATCTGCTCCATCAGCCGTTTATCTTCCGCCGATAGTTGCGTTAGATCTTTCGCTTCCGTATTTATTTGTTTTTGCCATGCTTCTACCCCTGCAGACTCCGATAGAAGCTTTATTTCCTTCGCTTGTTCAAGTGAATCGGCAACACCGATTAATAAGATCGATTCTCCTTTCGCAGTAATAATAGCATTGGCAATCCCCTGATTATTTAACTCATTTTGCCGCTCTTTCGCACCATTTCCGTTGCTGTAAACTCCTTCTTGGACAACAAAAGAAGTGAGAGCCGGAAGAGATACGGCAGCAGATCCGGTTATTTTCCCCTGGCTTTCCTCGTCTGTACCATTTTTTGGAGGTGCTGTTGCTGTTTCCGTATTCTCTGGCGGATCAGAATTAACTACATTTAGCATGACAATTCCAAGGTTTGTCCCTAATAATACAGCGAGAGTGACAGCACCTATAAAGGATGGAAATTTACGTTGATTTTGCCCGATGTTCCCATTCCAAGATAATACTGCTTTTTTCTTTTTTTTCGCTTTTTTTTCATCAAGGTTCACGATTTTATATTCTTTATTCGGTTCTTCCGGCAAAAGCCAAGTAAACTCATCTTCCTCTTTCGTATCTGTCAAAGTTTGAAATTGCTGCGGCCCGGCATCGCTTTTCTTTTTTTTAAAAGTTTCAGCTGTACTTACTACTTGATTGTTTTCTGCTTGATTCTGTTCACCGTCGATAGGACGATGAGCGTTATTCATTTTAATGGTAATTGTATTGCTTTTCTTCGACGGTTCCATAGCTCGTCCACCTCCGTGTCGATTGCTAATTTGTTCTATCCTAACATAACAATAAAAAAAAATAACAAGACTTTTGTCGTCTTGTTACAGAATGCTTTCGTCAAATATTTCAAATTCATATTAGGAGAAATTAAAAATCATTATCTATGTAAAAGGCAGAAATCTGCAGGCGATAGCTAATGGAGTGATCCTGTTGTTCGCCCGCTATTACAGCCGGACTTGTAAATTCAATTTCTTGAACACGAATTATCCGTTCATTTTCCTCCAAAATTTGCATAAATTTTTCATATTGATCGTAACTCGGGGATGTGACTTCCAGCTGAAGCACCACCTGCTGCATTCCTTCCGGCAATGTTAAACCGTTTGAGTCTTGCGCTTGTTGTCCTGCTGATGCCGGTGGAGTTTCAGCTGTTGCTTCATTTAGAACGTCGATTCTCCTTACTATTGTTGCTGTAGCATTTTTCGCATCTTCAATGGAAAGAAGTAATTGTTCCTTAAAAGGTTTATCCGGCAGCTTTATTTTCAGTGCTTCTGCAAATGGAGCGGCGGATGCAGAAACAGTTCGTTTTTTTTCAGCCGCATCAAGGAGTTGTTCCTCTGCTTTTTTCTGTATCTCGGCATTTTTCAGTTGCTGGATTTCCGGCAAAAGATATTGGAAGGCCGCAATGGCAATAAAAAGGATAAAAATAAGCCCGCCTGAAAATAGGAGCATTTTTTCCCGTTTTGTAAATTCTGATTGCATGATAGACGGGCACGCAGCCCTTCTCTCCTTTCTAAATATCCACACTCGACCTGTCCATTATTTCAGCGACAAACTGAGAGTTTTTTGCCTAACCCCGTTCATTCGGCTATGATGAACCCTTTTGCTGTCCACCCTGCTGCTGCTTCATTAATCTCTCTTTATTTAGAGTTATTTCATATTCTCCAATATAATGCGGATTACTTGCTTCTTCAGTAAGTTGTACAGAGATGATATCGGCATTACTCACCCATTCCTGGTCAAGAAAAGCTTTTAACAAGTTAGCAGGATCGCGGCCTGAATTTAAATGCAGGCGCAAGTAAATCGTTCCGTCCTTCCGGTATTGAAAGTTCTCCACTTGGCCTTGCTCTTGTATTAATAATGATAATTTTTCTGAAATTGGCACTGCTTTTAACGTATGAGTCTCTATCCATGTGAGATACTTCTCTATTTGTAATACATTATCCTCCATTTTGCTATCTGTTAATTGCTGATTGATTTTTTCCTGTTCCTGCCTGAATTCAGATATAGATTCCTGTACACTCGCTATCTTCCGTTCATAAAAGTGATAAAGGAAAAAACCGGACAACAGACAAACGAGAAAAAGAACTAAAAAAACGAAGCTTATTTTCACGTATTTGTTTTTTCTATGCTCTTTTTCTGGCAACAAATTGATATCTACAAGCATTACTGCACCTCTTTTAACCCGAGTCCAAGCGCAAGATAAAAAGCTTGCGGCAAAACTTTCCGCTTTCCATTCACCATTTTCTGATCCGGATGAATCGAGAGTACCGGAATTTCATATTGCTTTCTCATTTCCTCTTCAACTTTGGCAATAAGCGGATGATCCCCGCCAAGTAGAATTTTTGTCACACCCTGATTTCCTTGATGAACTGAAAATTGATAAAAATCCATAATCCGGTCAATTTCTTTAAACAAGTCAAGCAATTGCAGAGAGAATTGCTGTAAATCTCCTTTATAGATGAAAGTGGCAATTTTTGAACGGCTGATATGAATTTCCCAATCGTCTTCCTTCCATTCAAGGGTTAATTTATGCATCATATAAGGAATATGATCTTCAAAGATGCTTATCGTCGCACTGTCCTGATCATATTGAACCATTAATAAGCGCTCATTTTTTACGGCAAAATCCGTCTTTGCATAAAGACGGTACAGGGCAAGCGGAGCGATGTCTGCGGCAATCGGCTTCAGTTTCCCATCACTTAGTATATTGGAGTAGGCAAGGACAGCCTCTTCCGGAGCGGCAAAAAGCAGTACCTCCCGCTTACCGTCAACTTTTTCAAGTATGGTGCAATCAAAAACCGGATCATCAAAAGGCAAATGGATGCTCGTGCCAAATTCCAAATAAAGATACCCTTTTAATTCATCCGGTTTCACATCCTCCGGTACTTGTACTTTGCGGATAATTACCAATGGATCAGGGACAAGAAAACGGACAGAGCGGCGGCAAATTTTCCAATTATGAACACACTCTGTGATTATATTCGAGAAAGCAGGACGGTCGATGATTTTACCTTCTTTTATGATCCCGGCAGGCAGGAGGAATTCCCCCCATTTTTGTGCTGCCGGAGGATCGGTTTCCTTTATTTCCAGAAAACGAAGCGAATGGTCATTGATGACAAGATTAACAGGATGATTTCTCCAAGTTATGAAGGACATAAGCAAACGACAGCCCCTTCTGTTATTTTCAAGTTAAGGCTTTTCTTTATTCTTTATTCGAAGAGAGACTTAACGAATCAGAAATTCAATATAATTGTCGATCATAATCTCACCGTAAAAATAAGCGGTTAGTGCACCTAATGCGATAAACGGTCCGAACGGAATGGCTTGCTTTCGTTTTACTTTTTTAGTGATGATGGCAATCACGCCATACAATGCACCGAATAAGGTTGACAATAAAAACGAAACCAAAACAAGTTTTATTCCCAGGACGAATCCGAGTAAAGCGAAAAGCTTGATATCCCCGCCGCCCATTCCGCCTTTACTGATGACAGCGATGACAAACAGCAGAATAAATCCGCCGAGGCTTCCGACCAGCGAATCCCACCACGGTTCTAAAGGAATCAGCACACGTTCTAATAAAAAAAGCGCGGCAAAAAAGAGCAATACTTGATCAGGGATCAGCATATATTTGATGTCGGAAACAAAGATAATCACGAGTAGTGACTCGAATGTCCAGACAATAAGCAGTTCTTCCGTCCAGCCAAACGTCAGCGGAGCAAGTAAAAACAGGCACCCCGTTATCCATTCAACAATTGGATATAAAGGGGAAATGCGTGCTCTGCATGAGCGGCATTTTCCCTTCTGCAGCAAAAAAGAGAAGACAGGAATTAATTCACGTGCCGAAAGTTGATGGCCGCAATGGGGACAAGCCGAACGCGGCCGGACAATGGATTGCTTCAGCGGCACGCGCAGCCCGACAACGTTATAAAACGAACCGAGTATCAGACCGACAATAAAGACGTAGATATAGAGAAATGTCTCCATTGCAGTATTAATTACCTGAATAGTCTATGAGCTGATCCTCAGAAACGGAAGTACCGGTTGTCCCTAATTCTTCATTTACAATAGTTACAGCAGGATGCCCTGTAATAGTGTATTGGTTGTTGGCATATCCAACTGAATATTCATCATCATCCACACTGGATAGATAATCACTTAAAGCATCCTGGTCCCAAGAAGTCGCGTCGCTTGTTGCCTGATCCATTTTCGCGGCATTAATGATTTGCAGTGCTTCGGCAACCGTAGCGTCATCTCTTGATTTATCAATAATTCCCCCAATACTCGGTACAGCAATCGCGGCAACAATTCCTAAAATAACGATAACGGCAAGCAGCTCGACTAATGTTAATCCTCGCTCATTTTTACAATATTTTCTTAATTTTTTCTTCAACATCTCACATAACTCCTTTTATTGGTTATTTTTTCTATCCTTTTTACTACGACTATTATACTATTACTCTCTTAAATACGGTATATAATTAATAAAATTTTAATAATTGCCGACTTGATTAAAAATTTCGAACATCGGTACCATAATCGACAAAATGATTGTGCCGACAATTGCGGCAAGAATGACAATCATCAACGGCTCCAATAAAGCTTTTAAACGATCCGTGCTCGTCTCGACTTCTTTTTCATAAAAGTCGGCAACTTTATCAAGCATATTGTTTAATGAGCCGGTTTCTTCGCCAATGGCAATCATTTGCGTAACAAGCGGCGGAAATGCCCAATGCTTTTTCATTGGTGCTGTTAGGGATTCTCCTTTTTCGAGAGAGTTATGTGCTTTTTTGATCACAGCTGCAATTACTTCATTGCCGACAACATGTTCTGCAATCGTTAATGCCTGTAAAATTGGCACTGAGCTGGAAAAGAGTGAGCTTAAAGTCCGAGTAAATGCAGCAATCGCCGCCTTGCGCATAATCATGCCATATACAGGCAAGCGCAAAAGAAAATAATCGAAATAATACTTTGTTTCCTTCTTCCGGCGCATTAAAACCACACCAGCTATCAGCGCGAAAAGCACAAGGATACCGAGCCACCAAAAATCACTAATAATATTGCTTAAAGCTAAGACAAACCGTGTAATCGCAGGGAGCTCTCCGCCGATATCGGCAAACAAATCAACAAAAATCGGGACAATATACAAAAAGAGAAACACAACAACAAGGGTAGCAATCACCGTAATGAAGATCGGATAGGTAAGTGCTGCAACTAATTTTTGCTTCGTATGATGCTGTTTCTCAAAATGCGTTGCCAGTCGCTCAAGTGTTTCGTCCATATTCCCGCCAATTTCACCGGCTTTAATCATATTGATAAATATTGGTGAAAATACTTTTTTTTGTTGAGCCATTGCTTCAGATAGCGGGTTCCCTTCCTGTAAAGACTGTTCCATCTCCAGTAATACTTTTCGCAGCGCTTTACTTTCTGTTTGCCCTGCTAAAATACGAGTTGCAACAACGATTGTTACTCCTGCGGCAAGAAGCGTTGCAAATTGGCGTAAAAAAACGACTAAATCTTGCGATTTTACCGGGTTACCAATAACAATCTCCCTCGTGAGGAAGGATTCCGGGATTTCCGTTATTTCTATCACCCGGATTCCTTCATCGCGCAATTTGAACATTGCCTCCCGTTTTGATGACGCAGCAAGCTTCCCTGCTTTTTTTCCGTTCCGATCTCTGCCGATATATTTAAATCGCGCCATCGCCGCTTCACTCCAGTCCGTATAATCTTGCCATATCTCTGCTGATGATTCCGCCTTTTATCAATTTCGCAAAACTCATCGCTAATGTGTGCATCCCGGTTGCTCTTGATGTTTGCATGACACTGATTATTTGATGCACTTTGTCATTGCGGATTAAATTGCCGATCGCAGGATTATTGATTAATATTTCGGTAGCGGCGATTCTCCGTTTCCGATCAATCGTTTGCACAAGTCGCTGCGAGATAATCGCAGCAAGCTCACTTGCAAGCTGAATTTTTATTTGCGGCTGTTTTTCAGCTGGAAACACATCGATAATGCGGTTAATTGTTGCCGGAGCACTGGAAGTATGTAAAGTTCCGAGCACTAAATGCCCTGTTTCTGCCGCGGTAATCGCCGTTTGGATCGTTTCTAAATCACGCAATTCCCCTACTAAAATGACATCCGGATCCTGACGCAAAGCAGCTCTCAGTCCGCTTGCAAAATTACTGGTATCAAACCCGACCTCACGTTGGTCAATAATCGATTTATCATGTTTATGGACGTACTCAATCGGATCCTCTAACGTAATCACACGCTTTGCCATTGTACGGTTCATATGATGAATCATTGCCGCGAGTGTTGTTGATTTTCCACTCCCGGTCGGTCCGGTTACAAGGATAAGGCCATGCGGCATTTCAACGATTTTTTTTAAGCTGTTTGGCAGAAAAAGCTCATCAATCGTTGGTATTTTTGCGGGAATGACGCGAAACGCCAAGGAAACACAGCCGCGTTGTAAATAGACATTGACCCGAAAGCGTGAAATACCGTGAAGTCCATAGGAAAAATCAACTTCTCCTTTTTCCTTCCATCCTTCCCAACTTTTTGCCGGAATCACCAGCTTTGCAATTGCTTCTGTATCAGCAGGTGTTAAAATATCTGTGCCATATTTCTTCAGTTCACCATTGATTCGCATGATCGGCGAAACTCCGACAGAAAGATGGAGATCCGATGCGTCCGCTTCATATGACTTACGAAGCATTTCTTCAATCTTTTCTTTCATCATCTATTGCAAAATCTCCTTCATCCGGAATCGTCACGCGGAGAACTTCTTCTGTTGTTGTGATTCCTTGTTTAACTTTTAACAAACCATCTTCGAGGAGAAAAATTGTCTTATTTTTCTCTGCAAGCTCGCGCAGTTTTGTAAACGGCTCTTCGTTCAAAATCACACGGCGAATTTCATCGCTTATAACGAGAACTTCTTGGATGGCTACCCTTCCGCGGTAGCCTGTCATATTACACGCAGGGCAGCCCCTTCCACGCATGATTTTTCCAATTTTCATGCCTCGTTTTGCAAATATTGCGGATTCCCGCTTCGTAGGCTCGTATTCTTCCCCACAATCACGGCAAACCTTCCGTACAAGCCGCTGCGCGACAATCCCGGTTAATGAGGAAGCTACCAAAAACGGTTCGATTCCCATATCAATTAATCTTGTAATCGTACTGATGGAATCATTCGTATGCAGCGTACTGAAAACAAGGTGTCCGGTCAAAGATGCGCGAATCGTCACTTCAGCTGTTTCTTTATCGCGGATTTCCCCGACCATGATAATATTCGGGTCCTGGCGCAAAATCGCCCTTAGTCCTGCTGCAAAAGTCATCCCGACAGGAGGATTGACTTGAATTTGATTGATACCCTCCATTTGATACTCAACCGGATCTTCAATGGTAATAATATTGACTTCTTCCTGATTTAATTGGTTTAACGCCGCATATAAAGTTGAAGATTTTCCTGAGCCTGTCGGACCTGTTAATAAAATGATCCCGCTTGGCCGCGATATCAAGTTTTTAAAGAGGGACAAATTATGTTCATGAAATCCAAGCTTGTCAAGATCATTTAAATAGCTTCCTAAGTCAAGAATACGCAGGACAATTTTTTCGCCATAAATCGTCGGCAGTGTAGCAACACGCAAATCTACCGGATGAAAGTCAAGATTCATCTTAATTTTGCCGTCCTGGGGAATACGCTGTTCTGTTATATCCAAATTTGCCATTATTTTAATTCTCGCCGTTAAAACATTCTGCATGTGCTTCGGCAAACTTCTTTCCTCCCGCAATAACCCGTCTACACGATAGCGGATGATAACCTTTGTTTCCTGTGGATCAATATGGATATCACTCGCTTTCATGGAAACAGCCGTATTGATCAATTGATTGACAAGCTTGACAATCGGTGAATCCTGATCCGTTACGGCCTCTTCCTGTTCGCTTTCCGGTAATGACGTTTCTGCAAGAAACTCCTCAAAGCCTTCGTCCCGGTCATAATATTTGTGAATTGCCCGCAAAATATCATCTTTCGTAGCAATTGCAGGTTCTATTTGAAAACCGGTTGAAAGTTTTACATCGTCAATTGTAAAATAATCCATTGGATCCGCCATTGCAACAAATAACTTATCCTTCTCTTTTTTCAGCGGGATAAGCAATTTCCGCTTTGCAAAATCTTTTGGAATAAGAGGAAAAATAGCCGTATCGAATGGATAACGGTATAAGGAAATATGAGGGATACCTAATTGAAATTCCAGTACTTCAATTAACTGCTGCTCTGTAATAAGCCCCCGCTGCAATAAAGCATCACCCAGCTTTTGTCCGCCTTCTTTCTCCTGTAACGTTTTCTGCAGCTGTTCCTCCGTGATCATGTTTGCTCCAACAAGCAAATCACCTAACCGCTTCCGGATTTGCTTCATTTTCTTCACCTTCTATCTCTCACTTACTTTATGCTAAATAAGAAAT
>JAGKQJ010000300.1 GCA_017898095.1 Bacillaceae bacterium Marseille-Q3522
TAGTAAGAACACTGATCTTACTTATCAGGGAAAATGTATATTTTTTTAAATCATGAAAGGAAAAGGTGATTAACGTGTTTATTAACTTAAAAGAAGCATCCGTAACATTTCAAACAACGCAGACCGTACATGCTTTAAAAGATGTGACAATGCAAATTGAAAAAGGGGAATGGATCAATATTTTAGGACCGTCCGGTTCGGGGAAAACTACTTTGCTTAATGTCATTGGCGGGATGGAGCACCTTTCGACTGGAAGTATCGAAGTAAACGAAAAAAATCTATCATCGCTTTCAGAAAGCAAGCTTCAGCTTTATCGGCGGACGACAATCGGTTATATTTTTCAGGATTACCGCTTATTTGACCAATATACGGTTTTGGAAAACGTCATGCTGCCGCAGTGGCCTTATGAACCGCGAAAGACGTTGGCGGAAAAAGCAAAAACAGTGTTGGCGCAAATACATATGGATCATCGCCTTCATGCCTTGCCGGGGGAACTTTCCGGCGGCGAAAAACAGCGTACGGCAATAGCCCGTGCACTCCTGCACGAACCGCAATTACTTTTATGCGATGAACCAACGGGCAATTTGGATGCGGAAAACCGGGAAAATATTTTGCAAGTATTAAATGAACTCCAACAAAAAGGAATGACGATTCTGCTTGTAACCCATGACCTGGAAGTGGCAAAATGGGGGACGAGAAAATTGTTTCTTCGTGACGGAGTGCTTGCGGAGACGATGGCGGTATGAAGCATTTACTGCTATTCGAAATAATCTAGAAGCAGAACAATAGATTTATGATATTAGTCGTCTTTCAAATAGAGGCGACTAGTTTTAAAAAGTGAATTAATTTCGGAAGAATGTAGTTATTAAAGTATGCTTAACAAATTTATGAGAAGCTATCTTTCTAATCGATAAAAGAGTATAAAAAGGAATTCGTCCTATGACGAATTCCTTTTTTTAAAAGAGAATTTCGAAAATATTTGGCACTTCTAACCGGATGATGCAGCGCCCTATCCATTACAGTGTCTACGCAGAATAAAAGACAGTAGTTTATAAGAGACTCGAAAACAAGAAAGTTCCTTTTCCAAACACCTCATTATCTTATATCCTACTTGCGTTTCGTTGCCAGTTTACCGCATTATCGTACTTCCTGCGGAACAGGCAAGCCAAGTCCTTTCGCTACTCTTGTGCCATATTCCGGATCGGCTTTATAAAAATGCCCAATTTGCCGCAGCTTGATTTCTTCTTTCGTTACCGGCTTCATCGAGTCAACGATATTTTGCACGAGGCGGGTTTTTTCCTCATCGTTTAAGAGACGGTAAAGATCCCCGGCTTGCGTATAATGATCATTGTGATCATAAGCTACACTTTCGGCAACACCGGAAACAGGGAATGCTGCAATCTTATATTCCGGTGATTCCGTTGGGCCGCCGTAACTGTTTGGCTCATAATATACGGAACCGCCGCCGTTATTGTCAAACCTCATTTGCCCGTCGCGTTGATAATTGTTAACTTGATTGTGAGGACGGTTGATCGGCAAAGCTTGGTGATTGGCGCCAATCCGGTAACGGTGCGCATCCGCATAGGCAAACAGGCGTCCCTGCAGCATTTTATCAGGGGAAGCTTCAACACCCGGAACAAAGTTCCCTGGGGAAAAAGCGGCCTGTTCTACTTCGGCAAAATAGTTTTCCGGATTCCGGTTTAGTACCATTTTCCCGACTTCAATTAATGGGTAATCCTTTTGTGACCACACTTTCGTGACATCAAATGGATCGAAGCGGTACGTATCGGCGTCTTCTGGCGGCATAATTTGAACAGACAGTTTCCAAACAGGAAAATCACCATTGTCAATTGCATTATATAAATCTTCCGTATGATAATCAGGATTTTCACCGGCAACTTTAGCCGCAACATCGGCTGTCAGATTTTTTACCCCTTGTTCTGTTTTAAAATGGTATTTAACCCAAACAGCAGCGCCTTCCGCATTGACCCATTTAAACGTATGGCTGCCATAGCCGTTCATATGGCGGAAGGTCGCCGGAATGCCGCGATCGGACATCAGGATCGTCACCTGGTGCAAGGATTCCGGAGATAGAGACCAGAAATCCCACACAGCATTCGGATTCTTTAAATGAGTTGCCGGATGGCGTTTTTGTGTATGAATAAAATCCGGGAATTTTATCGCGTCACGAATAAAGAAAACTGGCGTATTATTGCCGACTAAATCATAATTTCCTTCTTCTGTATAAAATTTCACCGCGAAACCGCGCGGGTCACGTACGGTATCAGCAGATCCGTTTTCGCCTGCTACGGTAGAAAAGCGCACGAATAACGGCGTTCTTTTTCCAATTTCCGATAAGAAGTTAGCTTTTGTATATTTTGTTAAGTCATTCGTTACTTCAAAATATCCGTGTGCTCCGGCACCTTTTGCATGAACAACCCGCTCCGGAACCCGCTCACGGTTAAAATGGGCAAGCTTCTCCAGCAAGTGTACATCCTGAATAAGAGTAGGACCTCTGGAACCTGCGGTAATCGAATTTTGATTATCGGAGACAGGAGCACCTGAACTTGTCGTTAGCCTGTTTTTATTACTCATTTTTTCTATCACCTCATGAATAAGATTTATTGTTTCCTATAATAACAAATATTAAAAAAAAATCAATCTTTATTTATATTAATTTTAAATAACATTCGTGAAGCCAGTCATATCAATATTATTTTTATAATATTTTTCAAATAAGATTACATAAAAAACCGTCCTTTTTTCAAATAGCTAAAAG
>JAGKQJ010000301.1 GCA_017898095.1 Bacillaceae bacterium Marseille-Q3522
GTACCTATGTTTATTACTTTAGATTCTTTCGGATAAACCGTAAACTTACCACATTTAAATTGAGCATAACACCACCTAATTGCCCAGGAATCAATTCGACTTTCCATTTGTATATCCAACATACCAGCCAAATCACTACCCCCAAGATTAAATGCTTTCCGACATTTATAATTATAAATAAATTTATTATAATCACTAACATCCCAATCAGTCTTAATCCATCTATCTTCCCATGTAGCCCAGCCCCAACTACAAGCTCGATAGGACAAGTAAACATCGTTCTTATAATCTTCTAGGCTTTTCATTGAGAAAGTATATCCACTAATTGACCAAATAGTATTATCCAATTGATAATAATCTAATGATGAGTTCATATAGACAAGGAAATCAGTTGAAGTTACTAAATCGTCTTCAACCACGATTACTTTACCATAAGTTTTAATAATTTGCGTTACACCTGAAATAACCGAATTTGCTAATCCATTATTTTTTTCAGCTTCAATTATTTTTACAGAATGAAAAATTGCACGATTAGCAAAATCGCGAATATATGCTCTTACAGCATTTACTTTAGAAGCATCTTTTTCATTCCTCGCATTGTCAGAAAAAATATACATATCTGTCTCGGACGCTAATTTATTACATTTTAAAGCTTCCAAAGTTTCCTGAGTATGATTTGGTCTATTATAGACAAACACAACCACAGGTGCCAACATAGTGCTGTCCTCCTTTTATTTTCTTGCATTTGTCATTTCAAGGTACTTTTATTATTTATAATTTTCATATAGTTATTTAATGTAGTTTCAACTACATAATCAACTGACTGTTTTTCTCGAGAAATATAATACGAAGCTTTCGAAAATTTTTCTGCTAAATAATCAGATTCAAATAATTGAGAAATATATTCAGCAAGCATTCCTGGTTCATTATAACAATACAAAAACCCCTGTTCATTGTCCTTCAGCATTTCAGGTATACCTCCAACAAAGCTTGCAACACATGGAACACCTACTAACATCGCTTCCAATAAAGAATTAGGACTGTTCTCAATAGAAGAAGGTAATACCATTACGTGGGCAGCCTTAAGTTCCTTAACAATTTCTGTTTCGTCAATGATTCCTGTAAAATGCACACATCCTTTTAAATCATATTTTTTTATTAATTTAGATAGATATTTTGCATAACCTGTTTGTAAAAACTTTTGTTTTAGTGAAGTTTTTCCTAATATGTTAGTTCCAGACATATACACTTCAATATCTGGATATTTTTGTTTTAATATACTAAGTGCCTCTATGAGATAATGAAATCCTTTAATTGGTTTAAATCCCTGGTGCATAAAAATCCTATGTCTTTTGATATTCTTTATATTCCATCGTTCAGTATCATAGAAACTTTTTCTAATTAATTCCGGTGAATTTAGATAGTTAAGATTGGGATTAATTCTTAGAACGGACGTTTTGTCCCACAAAGTACGTCCACCTACATATTCCACATTAAGCAACATATCTTGTTCAAATTTCATCCTTTTTTTCAGTTTCCTTTTATCAAGTATAATTCCAGATAATCTAACAATATCTCTTACAGTCGTAGTTGAAATAATATCCTTCATTTCAATACCACCATACTCGTGTCGGTAGTAATTTGTTAACACTCCTTGTAACGTCACGAAGATTGGAATATTCGGCTTCTGCATAATTAACTCATAGCAAATCATACTTTCAGTTCCGTGAACGTGAATAATATCTGGTGCAAAATCGCTTATTATTTTTTTCCAAATGTTTTTAGTTTTAATTCCACCGCCATTTTTAATTACTTTTTTTCGATTAGGAAGAAAATAAAATGTAATATTCTTAATTTCATATTTTTGCATTTCATCACCGTCTGCTGCAGAAACTACAGCAAGTTGAAAGTCATCACGAATTCGTAGTTGATCTGCTAAAGCACGAACCCATGTACACGCATATTCAGGTTTACGTTTAATTAATTCAGCTACTTCAGGAAATGTTATAAAAACAGACCATAATACTCTCATACTATTACCTCAATTTTAATCTTAATTTTTCCTCCATTGATATTAACAATAAGCCGATGACCGCATACCAAACATTCGATTGAATAATATTTACATTTACAGCCATAAAAAGAGAACACCAGAATGTTATAGTTAAATAGAATATCCTCTTATAGAGTGAAGAACTTCCTTTTACTTTTCTTCCACTCCACATTGCAAGTAATGTTAAAGTGGCAGAATAAAATGGTGCCAATATACTTCCAAATACTAATTTTGCTTGTATGATAGTTGGCATTATCAAATCATAATGCCCTGTGAACCTTTGAAACATATAGTTAGTAACATATTCTGATATCCCCAAAATTTTGATTGCATAAGGAAATTCATAAAAAACATCACTAACAGCATTTAAAAAGTTTACATCACCCGAATAATACTTTACTAATTGTAATCCATTTGCTACTGGTACTATACCTGAAAAATACTCATCAAAATATTCTGGTGTCAAATATTTTTCAACAGCATCCCAAACTGATGCATTCCATTCACCCATTGCCCAGATTTTCATCATTGAACCTACAGCAATTGCAAAAACTATTATAAATAAACCAGAAGTTAAAATTAGCTTTCTTTTCTCCGGATAAAAGTATATCAATACATAAATCGAAATAATGATAGCTAACAGTAATCCCCACCTTGAAAC
>JAGKQJ010000302.1 GCA_017898095.1 Bacillaceae bacterium Marseille-Q3522
GAATATTATAAACCCAAAGAAAAGTTGTTTTAGGGAAAAATTTATTTCTTAATGAAATTTATTGAAAGTAGGGAAATAAAAATGGAACAAACTAAACTGTGTTCTCTTCATCAGGCAAGAACAGGTGATTCCTTTCGAATTGCGCAAATCAAGGTAGATGGTGTCTTACGAAGAAGGCTGCTTGATTTAGGTTTTGTTCCGAATGCGGTCGTAAAGGTTTTACAACGCAGCCCGTTAGGCGACCCGACTGCGTACCGGGTCAGTCAAACAACGATTGCTCTGAGAAAAGAAGAAGCAACGCAAATTTTAGGAGAGGTGATCAACAATGAAGGATAATCAATTCCGGATCGCATTTGCTGGCAACCCAAATACCGGCAAAAGCACATTGTTTAATGCTCTGACGGGTTTGAAACAGCACACCGGCAATTGGGCGGGGAAAACTGTGGAAACAGCGGAAGGAAAGATTATTTATCAGAAACGGACTTTTACACTTGTTGATTTGCCGGGCGCTTACTCGCTTTTTTCCAATTCAGAAGATGAAAAGGTGACACGGGATTATATTGTTTTTGAAAAACCTGACGTCACCGTTGTTGTTCTCGATGCAACGTCTTTAGAGCGGAATCTGAATCTCGCCCTGCAAATTTTAGAAATAACCGATAAAGTGATTATTTGTATCAACTTAATTGATGAAGCACAAAAAAAGAGAATATCAATTAATGAGAAAAGGCTGACACAAGTGCTTGGCGTGCCCGTTAGCAAAATTTCGGCTAGAAATAAAACCGGCATCGACAAACTGTTAAAAACAATCGAAGATGTTGCCATTGGAAATACACTTACAAACCCGATGCAGATGTCTTACAGTGAAGAAATCGAAAAGAAAGTAGCAAAGCTGCTTCCGTTGATTGAAGACGCCATTGGCAACCAATTCCCGGCAAGGTGGATTGCGTTGCGTTTATTGGACGGCGATCAAACACTCGTTGAGACGTTAAAGGATAAAATCTATTCTATTAAGGCTGAAAAGATCGAAAAAAGCTATGAGGTTCCTTTGTGCAATCATTAATTTTAAAGAGAAGGTGAAAAAATAAATGGAATCCCCTGCAGAATTAAAGCAAAAGCAACTGGATCATATTTGGAAGCTTGCGCAATCTTTATCTGATCAAAATGAGCGCGACCGTCTCGTTGGAAATATATATGAAACATCAAGAAGCATTTGCGGTGATGTTGTCACCAGTAAATCAAACACTCCGTACTCAGACCGTCTCGATAAAATCGTTACCTCCCCGATTTGGGGATTTCCGATTATGATTGCCATGCTTGGCATCGTCATTTACTTAACAATTGCCGGAGCAAACGTCCCGTCCGCGATGATTGCCAGCTTTCTAAATTGGGTAGAAGGCTATTTAACTGCCGGATTTGAAGCAGTCCATGCTCCTGAATGGTTACACGGTGTCCTCGTTTTAGGCTTATACCGGGGAACTGCCTGGGTCGTCAGTGTCATGCTGCCACCGATGGCAATCTTTTTCCCGATGTTCGCCTTATTGGAAAACTACGGCTACCTGCCCCGTGTCGCCTTTAATATGGACCGGTTATTTAAAAGGGCCGGCGGACACGGAAAGCAGTCCCTAACGATGGCAATGGGGTTTGGCTGTAACGCCGCCGCCATTATGTCTACGCGTATCATCGAATCGCCGCGGGAAAGAATGCTTGCCATTTTAACGAATAACTTTGTTCCTTGCAATGGCAGATGGCCAACACTGATTTTGCTTGCTTCCTTATTTATGGCTGCATCATACACAGGCGGTCTGCAAACGTTCGTCACCGCTGCTGTCGTGATGGCGACTGTTTTATTTGGCATTATTGTTACATTAACCGTTTCTTGGGTTCTTTCCAAAACGGCATTAAGAGGGGTTCCTACACATTATACGCTGGAGTTGCCGCCTTTTCGCAGACCGAAAATATGGAATACGATTTTACGGTCTACATTAGATAAATCCGTTTATGTTTTAAAAAGAGCAGTTGTCGTTGCTGCGCCAGCCGGAGTGTTAACATGGGTTCTGGCGAATATTTACATTGGCGACATAAGCATTTTGATGTACATTGTCCGATTTCTTGATCCGTTTGCGCAATATTTAGGATTGGACGGTTATATTTTAATGGCATTTATTTTAGGATTGCCTGCCAATGAAATTATTCTGCCGATCCTGTTAATGGGTTATCTGTCAACGGGTGCGATGACAGAAGTCGATGATCTGTCAGCTTTGAAACAAATTTTTGTTGATCATGGCTGGACGTGGTTGACCGCCGTCAACATGATGTTATTTTCCCTGCTTCATTGGCCGTGCGGAACAACACTGTTTAATATTTACAAAGAGACGAAAAGTAAAAAATGGACATTGTTATCCTTTGCGATTCCAACTGCCATTGCCATCACAGTTACATTTATTGTTGCCCAAACGGTCAGAATACTTGGGTTGGTTTAATCGGTGTTAATAAGTAAGGCTTTATTAGACGGGATGTTATTTTCAGTTATTATATGCGGATGGATTTCAGTGATCCTAAAAGTGAATCCAAGGTTTGAAATGAAAAGTTTTCCTAAGGAAATTGTGAATAGTGTTGAAAAACAAACGAAAAATGAGAAAATAATGGCACTTCCAATGATGCAATTTTTGATCATTTATCT
>JAGKQJ010000303.1 GCA_017898095.1 Bacillaceae bacterium Marseille-Q3522
AACCAATTGTAAATAAGAATGATTTGTTCAAAATGGTTAATAAGTTTTTCTTTAATAATTGGATAAATGGAGATTTATTGACGTTCAAACCAGAAGTAAAACCAACTGTTTTTACAAGCCTTATGCAATCAATATTTTTACAAAGCAAGTATGCACTATACGACTTTTTTGCAAAGGGAACGAGCAAGACTTTAAAGCCAAATATTGACCAAATAACTATACGGCTCATTGTAGAACAAATAAGTAAAAATGTAGCAAGCTTTAAATCAATAAAAGAAGCGTATAATTTGCGAATTGCTTTATTAAAGTACTTCCATATTGAAGGAGGAGAAAAAATGGCAGATCAATTAGCGACGCTAGCATCAAACTTAAAAGAAAAGCTTGGTGCAAATGGATTGGTGACGTGTCAGTCAGAAAATGAATTTTATTATTTATCCGGTCAACTTGCATTTTATTTATTATATCAATCTGAATCCAGTAATAGAAATATGGGAATGTTTGAAACGATTCTTAGAGTAAAATATGCTTCACAATTGAAGAAAAGACTAGATGAATTGCTTCTATCATATGGACACGCAATAAATATGGATGCTAAGAAATTTCGCAACGCCTTTAGCAGCATAATGGGATTCGAAACAAGCAGCAAGGTAGAAGGGATTAACCGTGAATTGTTATTAGCCGGGCTCTTATCAGATAATGTATTTTTACAAAAAAAGACTGAGGAGATGTAACGATGACTAAAATATGGAAGAAACGTGTTTATGGTGTCGTAAGTGTTGAAAGCAAGATGGCAAATTGGAATGCTGATTTTACTGGAAATCCGAAAAGTACAAGTGATGGAGATGTATTTGGTAGCGACAAAGCCTGGAAATACAGTATTAAGAGATACTGGGAAAATAATGGGGAAAAAATATTATATATAAAATCATACACAATAGGTAAAGAAGGCAAACTGCAACCCAAAGAATTAAAGGAAAGATATGAAGAGATTTTTGGAGAATCTGTTGAAAAAAAGACAAAATCAGAAGTGGTTCTGAAAAATTTATTTTCCGCATTGGATGTGTTGAATTTTGGGGCAACATTTGCTGTTGCAGATCAAAACATCGGCTTAACAGGAGTCGTTCAGGTAGGTCAAGGGATGAATCAATATCCATATACCATGACAGAAACGCAAGATATTCTTTCGCCGTTTCGTAATTCTAAGAAGAATAATGCGGATGCTTCCAGCTTAGGGAAAAAGATTGTCAGTAATGAAGCCCATTATCTTTATCCGTTTTCAGTTAACCCTAATAATTATGATGGCTATGTTTCACTTGTTGAAGGATTCGAAGGATACACAGTAGAGGCATTTGAAAAGTTTAAAGATGCTGCTTTAGTAAGTGCTACTGTGCTTAATACAAATAGCAAAGCAGGTTGCTCCACTGAGTTTGCACTATTTGTAATTTGTAAAGAAAATGAAAAAGCATATTTTCCGCAGCTGGATGAGTACATTGCGTTTAGAAAAGACAACGGCTTCAATATTTTTGATGTAAAAAAATTAAATCAATTTGTTACAGAAAATGTTGAAAAAATAGAATCAATAGAGGTTTATTACAACCCATACACTGTAAAGATTGAAAACGGGAGTGACATTTTTGAATTGAAAAATATTTTTACCCATGAATCAATATCTAAAGTAGAAATGAGATAATGGGAGGAGGATGAGATGGATTTAATAGCTTTTGAGCTAAGTGGAAAATCAGCTTTTTTTAAGAAGCCAGACGTTAATGCAAATACGTATTTTACATACAGCCATATACACAAAATTGCGTTATTTGGCTTGCTTGGGGCAATTATTGGGTTAGGTGGCCATCAGGAACAATCTTTTGATATTCGTAAAAATGGTCATACAGAAGAAAATCAGTTTCCACAATTTTATGCGAAACTTCACAACATAAAAGTAGCAATTGTGCCTGAAAGTAATCGAGGTTATTTTTCCAAGAAGATCCAAACCTTTAATAATACTGTCGGATATGCAAGCGGGGAAGCCGGAGGGAACTTGGTTGTTCGTGAGCAGTGGCTGGAAAAACCAAAGTGGACAATCTATTTGGCAAATGGAAAACAAAATTCAGAAGAAATTTTTTATAAGTTAAAAGAATATTTGTTTTCATCAAAAAGTGAATATATTCCTTATTTAGGGAAAAATGATCATCCTGCGATTATCAGAAATGTCCGTGAACCTGAAGTTAAGAAAGTAGAGAAAACCGAGAGAATTGACTCTATTTTCTATTCAAAGGGGGTATTTTACAAAAAAAGAGGGACAACTGATGGCGGAAATGCCCACTACTTCGATGAATGGGTACCAGTGCGGCTGAATGAGTGGTTTAACGCCTATGAATTTGAAAAGATTACTTTTACAAATCGGAAGATTGATAGTGTACCAGCATCGATAAACTTATTCGAAATAGAAGAAAAAGTACTTTCCTTTATTTAATTATGGGAGAAGATCTTGATTGGTCTTCTTTTTTTGGAGGTGCAAAACTTTTGAAACAGTATATTAAAAACGCGGATAAATTATATGCACGTTATAAAGATGGTAGAAGAGAGCTGTTAGTTGATCACTCTAATAAAACATTTTTATTTTATAAAAAATTAAGGAAACAATATCATATTGACCAGATATTAGAGCGAATCTTAAAT
>JAGKQJ010000304.1 GCA_017898095.1 Bacillaceae bacterium Marseille-Q3522
GGGAAATCTCATCTCGAGGGGGGCTTCATGCTTAGATGCTTTCAGCACTTATCCCTTCCGCACATAGCTACCCAGCGATGCCTTTGGCAAGACAACTGGTACACCAGCGGTGCGTCCATCCCGGTCCTCTCGTACTAAGGACAGCTCCTCTCAAATTTCCTCCGCCCGCGACGGATAGGGACCGAACTGTCTCACGACGTTCTGAACCCAGCTCGCGTACCGCTTTAATGGGCGAACAGCCCAACCCTTGGGACCGACTACAGCCCCAGGATGCGATGAGCCGACATCGAGGTGCCAAACCTCCCCGTCGATGTGGACTCTTGGGGGAGATAAGCCTGTTATCCCCGGGGTAGCTTTTATCCGTTGAGCGATGGCCCTTCCATGCGGAACCACCGGATCACTAAGCCCGACTTTCGTCCCTGCTCGACCTGTATGTCTCGCAGTCAAGCTCCCTTCTGCCTTTACACTCTGCGAATGATTTCCAACCATTCTGAGGGAACCTTTGGGCGCCTCCGTTACCTTTTGGGAGGCGACCGCCCCAGTCAAACTGCCCGCCTGACACTGTCTCCCACCCGGTTCTGCGGGTGCGGGTTAGAAGGTTCATACAGCCAGGGTAGTATCCCACCATTGCCTCCTCGTAAGCTGGCGCTCACGCCTCTTTGGCTCCTACCTATCCTGTACAAGCGGTACAAACATTCCATATCAGGCTGCAGTAAAGCTCCACGGGGTCTTTCCGTCCTGTCGCGGGTAACCTGCATCTTCACAGGTACTATAATTTCACCGAGTCTCTCGTTGAGACAGTGCCCAGATCGTTACGCCTTTCGTGCGGGTCGGAACTTACCCGACAAGGAATTTCGCTACCTTAGGACCGTTATAGTTACGGCCGCCGTTTACTGGGGCTTCAGTTCAGAGCTTCGCTTAACGCTAACCCCTCTCCTTAACCTTCCAGCACCGGGCAGGCGTCAGCCCCTATACGTCGCCTTTTCGGCTTTGCAGAGACCTGTGTTTTTGCTAAACAGTCGCCTGGGCCTATTCACTGCGGCTTTCTTTGGGCTTTCGCCCTAAAAAGCACCCCTTCTCCCGAAGTTACGGGGTCATTTTGCCGAGTTCCTTAACGAGAGTTCTCTCGCTCACCTTAGGATTCTCTCCTCGCCTACCTGTGTCGGTTTGCGGTACGGGCACCTCTTTCCTCGCTAGAGGCTTTTCTTGGCAGTGTGAAATCAGAGACTTCGATACTAAATTTCTCTCCCCGTCACAGCTCAAGCTTCTCGCAAACGGGATTTGCCTCGCTTGCACCCTCGCTGCTTGGACGCGGTCAACCAGTGCCGCGCTTCTCTTATCCTCCTGCGTCCCCTCTTTGCTCAATTGGAAAGGTGGCGGTACAGGAATTTCAACCTGTTGTCCATCGCCTACGCCTTTCGGCCTCGGCTTAGGTCCCGACTTACCCTGAGCGGACGAGCCTTCCTCAGGAAACCTCAGGCTTTCGGTGGATGGGATTCTCACCCATCTTTCGCTACTCATACCGGCATTCTCACTTCTAAGCGCTCCACAGTTCCTTCCGGTCCTGCTTCTCTGCCCTTAGAACGCTCTCCTACCATACTAGAGGTGAGAAGTCAGATGTGAGAGGTGAGATTCTGACTACTTCCATTTTTGATGTAGTATGGTCAATTGTTTTCCTAATTGTTCATATTGATTCCAAAGTACATCAAATTGTTCAGAAGATATATATTCAAAATCTCTTACAAATTCTAATAATACTTGTACCTCGTTACACGATCCCAGTGCCATCAAAATAAATCTCTTAAAATCAGCAGTCGATTGTTTCTTCCCATATCCTTCTGCTAAATTTAAGGGTATTGATGTGGAAGCCCTTCTTATTTGTCTTCCTAACTCAAATCGTTCATGTTCAGGGAATTGATGGGTTACTTGATGTATTTCTTTCCCGAGATTATACGATATTTGAAATACCCTTAAATCTCGATAAGTTTTTATCATCTTTTTCTCCTTTTCCCACTTCTCACGTCTCACTTCTCACCTCTAATATCCACAGCTTCGGTGTTACGTTTAGCCCCGGTACATTTTCGGCGCAAAGTCACTCGACCAGTGAGCTATTACGCACTCTTTCAATGGTGGCTGCTTCTAAGCCAACATCCTGGTTGTCTGGGCAACTCCACATCCTTTTCCACTTAACGTATACTTTGGGACCTTAGCTGGTGGTCCGGGCTGTTTCCCTTTCGACTACGGATCTTATCACTCGCAGTCTGACTCCCAAGGATACGTCTCTGGCATTCGGAGTTTGTCTGAATTCGGTAACCCGATAGGGGCCCCTCGTCCAAACAGTGCTCTACCTCCATGACGCTTCCCTTGAGGCTAGCCCTAAAGCTATTTCGGAGAGAACCAGCTATCTCCAGGTTCGATTGGAATTTCTCCCCTACCCACCCCTCATCCCCGCACTTTTCAACGTGCGTGGGTTCGGGCCTCCAGCAAGTGTTACCTTGCCTTCACCCTGGACATGGGTAGATCACCTGGTTTCGGGTCTGCAATCCTCTACTCTTCGCCCTCTTCAGACTCGCTTTCGCTTCGGCTCCGTCTT
>JAGKQJ010000305.1 GCA_017898095.1 Bacillaceae bacterium Marseille-Q3522
GGTCATGAGTGTTTGATATAAAAATAAAATTTTCATCCGGAGTTTGACCCAGCGGGTCATGGGTGTTTAGTAATATAAAAATAGTGAGAAATTCGCCTGCTGCTGAACTGATTTCCCTATTATTTGTCCATTTTCAGCATTTTTTAATTAGAATTTGTAAAATTATGTTTTATACATCGCTTTAAATTTACTTTTTTACAAAAAAAGCAACTCTAAATATCCTTATTTATAAAAAATCCCACTAAAGTTGTTTTTTAAACTTGCTTTCATCTTTTATTGTCCGTTTCTATTATTTTATTGTCCGTTTTGAGTCATTTATTGTCCGTTTTGAGTCATTTATTGTCCAATCTCCATAACCCCTGTTATCAGATAATCGGCCTAAAATTTTAATACATAATGATCAGCTTAAACCCGATTGGTGAGAGAGCTTCAGCTCATAGAAAAATCAGTCAGGCTCTGAATTTTCTATGGGACATTCAATCTGGCTCTGCGCAACAAGGTTTCTCTTAGGGCTTTACCCTTAGAAAATTCGCCTCTGCGGGGGGCGTGTGCCTACCAAGAACTCAGGCCTCCTGTTGTCACGTCGGCACTGGCACCTCCTGCATCGGGATGGTTTTGAATAGGTAAAATAATTCCAGATTCCCTGTACCTCTCTCAATTCCCTCCTTCCATCTCGGAAGATTATGCTTTCCTTTGAAAATGCCGCCTCAGTCCCTCACCTAAAAAGTTGCACATGAAGGTAACAAGAATCATTGCAACAAGCGGACTTAAGAGAATCCACGGAGCGGTAAATAAATCATTCTGAATATTACTTAAAAATCCTGCCCAGTTAAGGCTGGTATTTAAGATTTCACTTTGTCCATACCCTATTTGGACGATATTTTGGCTTATAAAAATATTTAAAATCGCCAATTGGCTAATTAATATTGTCACACGGCCGGCATCAATAAAAAACTGAATGATTACATCCGGCAATAGATTAGGAAAATAATAATTTTTCATCATTCGTATCGGGCCGACGCCAACTGTCTTTCCTGCTTCAACAAAAAGTTTTTTTGATAATATATCGGCATTAGTACGGATTATTTCACTGACTTTTCCCACTTCTATTAATGCGATAACGATGATAGACCAAACAAGCCGTTGCTCGTTTAACAGTAAGAAAGGCATACATAACAGCAATGCTGTTGAGAAAAGTAGTGGTATGCTGGAAAATAAGCGGCTCCAGGCGTTTGTAAGCCATTTAAAAAAACCTTTCTTAACCGAAGCTAATAATCCTAAAGGAACAGCAATAATATAGCGGATTAAAACGATGACAAAGATCATAAGAAATGTTTCTTTTGCGCCGATAATGATTAGGCTTAACAAATCACGTCCTTGCCGGTCGGTACCAAGCGGATACATTTTTGATGGCGGAAAAGGAGCTCTTTCCATCTCTCCGGAAGGAAGAATTTGCATACGTTCTGCTTGCAAGTCACTGTCAACAAACGGCAAATTAGTTCCAAATATTAAAATAATGATCCAAAATAAGGTAAGGATAATACCAATAATAATAGGATAATTCTTCATTTTTATCACCATTCCATTACGGTAGTCGTAAACATTTTTTTATAATAGCACCCGTTATTTGTGCGAACATAATAAGTAATAAAATACAAATACCGATGCCAATAATCATCTCGCCTTCAAAATAATTAAAGGCATTTACATTGACGACCGTATCAAAGCCGAGTGCTTCGAATAAACGCGAGCCTATACCGTCATAAGCACTTAAATTCTCCACCATTATCATACTGGTAATAACGAGCAGCATGACATTTCCAGTATGAGGTAAAATTGATTGCAAACTATTCTTTAGAATATGACGATAGACAATTCTCTTGTCTTGAAATCCTTTTGCTTTGGCGACCTGAATATAATAGTTTCCTTCTTCGTTTGCCAGGGCAGAAAAAGTAATTCTTGCAATATACATCATTGGTGTTATAGAGATTAACAGCGCCGGCAAAATAAAGCCAAACCATCTGCCTTCATCAAAAGTATAGAGCGGCATCGAAAAAACAATCAAAATAATCCATTGTACACAAATAATGAGAAAGAAATCCGGAATTGACTGAAAAAGCCAAGTAAAGCCGTTTCCTAGGATATTCAGTCTATCTTTTCTGTGGCGGTAATCGAAAATACCTTTCCAGATTCCAAGGAACAAACTGAAAAAAAAGGCGGGAATAATCATTTTAATACTATTTGGAAAAAACTTACCCAGTTCATCCTCTACCAATCTATTATTGTTTAGTGTTGGTCCAAGGCTTTTTTCATTCCAAATATTTGATATGTAATGAACCAGATTATCCTTATAAGCTTGCCATGAAAAGGAATAGGAAATTTTCGGTGTCATCGCTCTGCCTTCTTCATGAACTTCAGGTGTCCTTGGAAACATAACCACCAGTACAAGCAGGCATAACACGATGCAGTAAAAAAGAAATATTTTTAGTAATTGGAAAGTAAATTTCATGACCCCGCTCCTCTCTATTTTTGGTATATTTATATATTAA
>JAGKQJ010000306.1 GCA_017898095.1 Bacillaceae bacterium Marseille-Q3522
ACACAATATATTGTGGTGTTGTATAACTTTTTTAATAATATCCCTGTTTTTTGAGGACTATCCATTTTATAAAAAAAATGAAATATTCAGTTTATGAACGGAATTATATGAAATGAAAATTATTTAGGAAACAAAGAGAACATTTCTAAGTTGATTACTGCCATCACACTCCGAACAAAATTGAAAGGACTAAAAAAGTGAATTCGCATACCCCTAAAAAAGAAAAATCCCCTGAGATTATCTCTCAAGGGATTTTGTTTCTTTTGGCTCTTGCAGGTAGGGATTGTCAAGGTCGCGAATTTGATCGATTGGCACGAATACTTCAAAATGGCGGTATAAATTAACAAATTCCGCCGGTTGTAAACCGCCAAATTCTCCGTCAACATTGAGCATGACTTTTTCATCGGAGGTCACTTTGATCCGGTTTGCCTTTGAATAAATGACGAGCGGATCATTGATATGTTCTCCGCGTAAAGCTAATGTCACCACCCGGATAAATTCAGGGAGATTCGTTTTTTTCAAAATAATCAGCGTAAACATCCCGTCATTAATCGATGCATCGGGGGCGAGCTTTTCAAAACCGCCTACTGAATTTGTCAGTCCGATTAAAAAAAACATCACCTCGCCATCAAAAAGTTTGCCGTCATATTCAATTTTCATTTGGGTGGCTTTTAAGGAAGGAAGCATTTCGATTCCTTTTAAATAATACGCCAGCTGGCCGAGCACCGTCTTCAGTTTGCTGGGAACATCATATGTAAGTTCTGTTAAACGGCCGCCGCCGGCAATGTTTATAAAATAGCGGTTGTTCATTTTGCCAATATCAACGGGAATCGTATCTCCGCGGGCAATAATTTCCGCAGCAGCAACATGATCCCGGGGAATATGCAGGGAACGGGCAAAATCATTCGTCGTTCCAACTGGAATGATGCCCAATTTCGGACGGTATTCCTGTTCTGCAATTCCATTGACAACTTCATTTATCGTTCCATCTCCACCGGCAGCAATCACTAAATCATAACGTCTCTCCACAGCAATTTTTGCCGCATTTGTAGCATCATCCGGACCTGTCGTCGCATGGCATGACGTTTCATAGCCGGCTTTTTCCATCGTTTCTAACACATCTGCAAGGTTTCTTTTAAATATTTCACGGCCAGAAGTTGGGTTATAAATAATTCTTGCCCGCTTCATCTCATCATCCTACTTATTCTATTTTGTTTTGTTCCACTATTTAACATCATACAGAAAAGAAACAAACAAAGCAATTAAGAACTATAAACTGCTGACGTTGATAAACCCCACGTTTAAAAATGTAATTGGATAGGTACCATTTCCCATTTGCAAACTTCCGGTTTTCCCTGTGTAAAATTCCTGTCCTTCTGCTGTTTCCGTTATATCCCACTTTTGATTCTGTGCAAATAATTCTTGGGATCCTTGTGCCGAAAGACGGATATCACTGTTTGTGTCGAGTATGACATTCGCCGAATTCACTTGATCAATCAGCCAATTCGCCTGCAGGTGCCGCGGTTTTAACGTCACTTCCCCATTATTGCCATCTACTTCAAGATTTACACTTTCAGGGACAATAATGGTGGCATTCATTCTCCCGCTTGTTTTACTAAAAAGGTTTTCTTCTTGCGGAAGTATTTTTAACTGAAGATATAATGTATCTCCATGTTGTGTGCTTACCACATAATCGTCCGTCGTCGTAAGCTGCAGTTCTTCCGGTTGCGCTGATGTTGTGTATGTACCAAAGATGGAAAGACTGCGTTCCTCTGTACTCTCAATTGTTAAAGGGTACGGAGGAGCTTCGATTACAATCCGTGCGACTTCAGTATCTATTTCTTTTAAAAAAGAGGGAAGTGAAAAAGTTTCCACTTTTCGATTCGCTAGCTCATCTAAATCGGCCATCAAACCTGTTGAACTGAAAAAAGTGAAACCAATCCCTGCCATTCCGATAAAACCGATAAATAGGATACTAAAAATATCATACTTTAAAAATGGCTTATCCTGCCTTGATGTAAACAGAAAAGCAAGTATTTCCACCCCGAGAATAATAAAAAGAAACGGCCACCAGCCAAGCATAATGTCCTGTAAATGCAGGGTGAAAATTTTCGAAGCAAGCAGTAATACGCCTAATAATAATAAAGCTGCTCCCATCGAAAAAGTACCTATCCGCCAGGTTCTCATTTGTCATCACTCCTTTTTTTATTTTTTATCCATTTTTCGTTCACTGTAGCCAAAGCTAATAGTGCTCTAACCAAGATATAGAAAAATAAAGTGTTTTGTCCCACCAAGAAATTTTAATCAATTTTTATTAGCGAGCAGCGGTTATCTGCAGTAACAGACATTCCAAGCTGATATTATTGCAAAAAATGCATTTCCCTTCTGAAGACTAGTACCAGGGTCAACTACCCCCCCACTTAACACCCTTACGGATTGTTTGAAGTGGGGGCCCTGCGTCTGTCGAATATAGACAGTGCTTCTGCCCTCGCAGAAAGCAACTACACTTATTCCTACCCAGTAGTGCGAACGGTTGTT
>JAGKQJ010000307.1 GCA_017898095.1 Bacillaceae bacterium Marseille-Q3522
TCTTACTTCAATGTTCACCCCGGTAAATACGGTATCCGTTATTTTTTTGGTATACTAAAAATGAAAGATTCCATTTTTTATAGTGAAAGTGTGGTGAAAACATGGAATTTCCGCAAAATCGTCATTATCTTCGCGAGAATAAAAACAGCCCCTTTATCGAAGTGGTTGGAGAAGCTTCGGTTTCTGCAGTCCCGAATCGCGGGCAAGTCACGCTCGGGGTTGTGTCGGAGGGGGAGAATCTCGCTGAAATCCAGCAGCAAAACAGCACCGCTGTAACGGAAGTAATTCGCTCAATCAGACAGCTTGGTATTCCAAGCGAAAAAATACAAACGATCGACTATCAAATAACCCCGCAATACAGCTATGAGAACGGCAAGCAAATTTGGAAAGGCTACCGCGTGCAGCATCTTTTAAAAATAGAAATCGAGCCGATTGAAAAAACCGGACCTGTCATTGATGCGGCTGTTCAAGCAGGGGCAAACACGATCTCTGCGATCATGTTTACCGTAAGCCAGCCTGACGTTTTCTACAACCGGGCTCTAAAGGCAGCAGTTCAAAATGGAACACAGAAAGCAAGGAGCATTGCCGGTGCTTTCGGAAGCGCTCCGGCTTCCAAGCCTTTTCAGATTATCGAACTTTCACAAATGCCCTTCCCGGTGCAGGAAAAAGCAGTTTTTTCGACACAGGCAGTGCAAACACCAATCGAACCCGGCCAATTAGTGTTTACGGCATCGGTGAGAATGAAATTTCATTTTTGAATAAATGAACCGATTTAACCACTAGACTACATGTAAGATGGATTCATTTCTTTAATGTGAGGAATCGAAATGGGATCGATTTTATCACATAAAAATTTGTACGAAAGCTAAAAAAATACAAATAATAACTCCTATCCCTGCAAGCGTAAAGCCTATGACGAAAAAACCGTAGAAAAAACTTCCGATTGAAGTAAACACATCAAGAAAAAAGTTTTTTAAGAAATTTTCCAACACTCTCATTGCTTCTCCCCCATCCACTCTGTTTCATTGATTAAACTTCCCATCCCTTATTTTAGAAAAGTATAAAATAGGGGATGGAACGCTACTTCACATTGAATGCAATTGATTTGTTGTCAAATGAAACTGGGTTTTATCGCTTTTATAAAAATCGATTCGCCGTTAAAGGAATACACCTTTTGATTTACTTCTTTGATACGAAATTTATTTTTAAGCTCTTGCGTTGCCTGTAACATATAAGTTGATAATTGCATTTGCTTCTCTTCCGGCAGGTTCATTCGCTTGCACCAATTCTCAAAAATAAATGTTTTTGTGAAACGATATGTTTCTTCAATTTCAAAGCCGGCATACTCGAGCATTTGCAGCCATTCTGATTTTTTCCAGGCACGGTGATGGCTGTAGTCTCTGTCTTTTTCCACTTGATTATAAAAGGTATCAAAACTGCTTTTTTCCGGTGCAACATTATCAATAAGCAAAAATTTACCGTCTTTTTTTAAAGTTCGAAAAGCTTCTTTGACAAAGGATTGAGGATTAGGAAAATGATGTGCGGCAATGCGGCAAGTAACCATGTCAAATTTTTCATCTGGGAAAGGCAATTTTTCTGCATCACCTTGGACGAACTCTACATTTTTGTGGCCGTTACTTTCGATAAATTTTTTTGCTGCCTCAAGGATTTCGCTTGTTAAATCAAGCGCAACGACTTTAGCCGTTAAAGGTGCAAGAGCATTCGCAACATGCCCGCCGCCTGTTGCAATATCAAGTACGAGCATTTCGGTATCAACTTCGGCTCTTTCCACTAATTTCGCCAGGTCTTTCCCCTTTGCATGCGATTTACTGGTTACATAGCCCTGTGCATTTTTCCCAAATTGTTCTTGTACATTCGCTTTTACTTCGGAATGATCCATTTTTTCACTTCCTCAAAGTAATTTTTGAATTGGAACAAAAAACTAAATTATCGCGATGGATTCACTTTTTTCCAGTCTTCCGCAAGCATGCCATAAACAATATGATCGACAAAGTGATCGTATAACCATTCTGCTTGTCTGATGCAGCCTTCCTTTACCAGTCCCAATCTTTCCGGAATTGCTCTGCTTTTTTTATTTTGCGAAGCTGCTCTTATTTCCACGCGATTAAGCTTTAGTTCATTAAAGGCATAATCAATTAAACCGCTTACCACTTTTGTCATTATTCCTTTTCCGTGATAGCTTTTATCGAGCCAGTACCCGATGGATGTTGATTTATTCGCCCAATCGAAGTGATTAAAACTGGCTGTTCCGACCATTTCATTATGAAAAAGAATCACCGTATGCAAGCTTTTATTTGCGGCAAAATCATTCAAAGACGTTCCTATAAATGTTTTTGTGTCATCCAATTTTGTTGTAGTATCCAGCCAAGGCAGCCATTTGCGCAAAACATCGCGTGAATGATCGGTAAGCTTGAACAGTGTTTCTGCATCTTTTATTTCTATTAACTTTAATGAGACATTGTTATCTATTTTATAAACAAACAACTGGCAATACCTCCC
>JAGKQJ010000308.1 GCA_017898095.1 Bacillaceae bacterium Marseille-Q3522
ATTTTTATACAAACCTGAATTATATAAAGAAACCATTAAAGAAAATGTACAATGCCGGATTTACAGAAAAACAAACAACGTTAAAAGATGGCACAGTGTTAAACTATGGCGAAGGGCCAAAAAATAACAAAACACCGCTTTTACTCATACATGGTCAGGGGATGTCGTGGGAAGACTATGCAAAAGTAGTGCCTGAGTTAGCAAAGCATTATCATGTTTTTGCTGTAGATTGCCATGGACATGGAGAATCGGATAAAAATCCGGAGAAATATTCAGCGAAAGCAATGGCGGAAGATTTTTCTGCATTTATTGAAACGGAAATTGGGGAGAAAACCGTCCTCTCCGGCCATTCATCAGGCGGAATAATTGCTGCATGGATTGCTGCCCATTCCCCGGATCTTGTGCTGGGAACGGTGATCGAAGATTCGCCTTTCTTTGCCACTGAACCGGGCAGACGGGAAAACACATTCGTATGGATATATGGTTTTCAACAATATGAAGATTTTAAAAATCAGAATGAAGAAAAAGATTACTTCACTTATTCTTTAAAACATAGTTATTGGAATAAAGTATTTGGTGATTTTCTCTGGAATAAATTTTCGAAGGATGCGGTTGCCTATAAAGAAAAACATCCAAATGAGCCGGTGCATCTCGCTTATTTGCCTCCTAATATCAACCGGGTCTTTGAATCGGCAACATATCCGTATGACAGAAGATTTGGGGAAACATTTTATGACAATTCCTGGTTTGCAGACTATAATCAAGCGAAAGTATTGGCAAACATCAAAAGCCCGACCGTTTTTATAAAAGCAAATACGAAGTATGACGGGGATTTATTAATCGCTGCGTTATCGGATGAAGATGCTGATAAAGTCGTATCATTACTGGAAAATGGCAAAAGAGTCAATGTGGACACTCCCGGACATGATATTCATTATGATAAACCGAAAGAATTTACAGAAATCATGGTTGATTTTTCACAAGACTTGCAA
Organism: Bacillaceae bacterium Marseille-Q3522; assembly: GCA_017898095.1. Taxonomy (GTDB): domain Bacteria; phylum Bacillota; class Bacilli; order Bacillales; family Cytobacillaceae; genus JAGKQJ01. The sequence continues at coordinate 993 of JAGKQJ010000308.1, forward strand.
TGAATGTGTCGAACAGACCGCAGGTATGTTATCCGTACGGTTTCAATCGGTTTAACATGTGTTTGTCCCCCGGTCATTTTTTAACAAGAACCTTATATACATTATCCGTATGGTTTCAACTGGTCTAATCATTCCGGCACCCCGCCTTCTCATTCGGACTTCCAGTATTTTTAAAAATACACTTAAATTGAATTTTTTTGCAGCTTAGGAGTAAACCGCGGCGATGATTTTTGCCGCCGGATAGACCAATGCCTGTCCAAGCAGTGTTCCTAACAGTTTCGAGCCGATCAGCATAATGACGAGCGCCTTCACATCTCCGTAAGGGCGCTTTCCTCTTATCGCCTGATCGGTAATGATCGCCGCTTGCGGGTCAACAAGCAAGGTAAGCATAATGGAAGCAACGCCGTTTATCATCCCTGATGAAGCGGAAGCCGCCAGCCGGAACTGTTCTTCGACAAAGAAAGAAGCATAGAATGCAGACAGTACCCCAATCGTATAAATTGCCGTAATAAATGTGTTTAACAGCAAAAAACGTTTGGGAATTTCTTTATAACGCAACTTCGCCCACATCGATTTGCGCGGCTTCGTTGTGCTCCGTACAATCCGCTTGATATTATTTAGATGCAAAGCTTCGACCACGATGGAAGGAACCGAACCACTGCTTTCCAATCTGTCGACAGCTTTGGAAAAAATTTTTAAAAAAGTTGGAATACAGATGATTCCTGCTGCGGTTCCAATCGTTGCGGCAAACGTAACAAGATGCACTTCCCATTTTGGATCTGTCCCATTAGCAATACTGATCCCGATAATAGAACCAATCAATGGCCCCTGAAACATATTAGCCGTTCTGGAAACAAGCACAAATATGTTAAAAAGAGAAATGGAAAGCGCATATTTCCCGCTCTTCACTGAATTCAGCCTGACAGAATAGGCGAGCGTATCAACTATGTGTATCACAATCGTTAAGCAAAATAAAGCAATCAGTTGAAAATCCATATGTAAACTCCTTTTTTTCCCCATTTACCCGAAGATTCTTTATGAACGCCTTCCCACTAAATGACGCGCTCTTTTCAAGGTATTACATAGATATAAAGACATGGTAACACAAAAGCATTACCGCATGAAAGAAATGCTGCCATTTGTAATGGCGCTGTTTCTGCCGTATGGACGGCAAAGAATACATTGCTGAAACAATTGCCAATTAAACGAAATGTACTTATTTTAAGCAGATTTTTTGCTTTCTTTACATTTTCGATTCCGTTTCATGTATTACTATTAAGTACTTTTTATCTTTTTTCTTCGGAAATCAGATCTCAGCTTTTACTTGTACCCTATCTTGTCTTTTCGATCATTTGGCTATGTATCGGGGTGATTTTAGGAGCCATGTTCCCGACCAGCGATATAGGAGACAAATTAACTTATAAAATGTGGGTTTTTGCCCTCGTATACGGTATTCTCTTATATGGCGGAGAATAGCTCTCATTATCACGTTGAATATTTTTACAGCAAACGGCGATAGTAGCGCTT
>JAGKQJ010000309.1 GCA_017898095.1 Bacillaceae bacterium Marseille-Q3522
TTAAAACACCGACACGGGTATAATGTTGCGAAATCCTCGGGTCTATTAGGCATGCAATTGCAAGGTGCCATGGCAATATTTACGGTGAATCTAAAAAGAATTTTGAAACTAATAGATCAAAAATAAGAGCAAAATAAAACCCCATGAACAAAAAAGACGACTTAAAATTCACATTTATGAATTTTAAAGTCGTCTTGTTATTGCGTGCTTAAAAAAGGCTAGAAAAACCGAAGGTTTTTCAGTGCCCTCCTTTCTCCGCTTTTGTTTTTTTATCGCAGATTAAGGGGCAGTAATACCCCGCCTCAAAATTGGAGGTGAAACCAATCAAGTTAGGCGGGGGATAAACTGCCCCTAAAAGCCCGATTGGTGAAACAAGGTTTTTCTTAGGGCTTTAGCTCTTAGAAAAATCAGTCAGGCTCCGCGTGATAAGAATTTTCTTTGGGCTTTAGCCCTTAGAAAATTCAACCAGGCTCTGCGTGGTAAGGTTTTTCTTAGGGCTTCAGCCCTTAGAAAAATCAATCGGGCTCTGCGCGACTAACCATCAGTGGGGGATGAGGGAAAACCCCCACTGATGGAAGTTTCACTTTATCATGAAGTCATTTTCAAATGCTTTTCCTCCGCAAAATCGTTAAAATTACAGATTTGTTTATCAAATAGGAAAATAAAGCCTCAATTTTATCATTCCTTTCATTTTGCAAAAAGAACGGCTATATTGAAAATATTTTTTAGACTTGTCTCATATGTTTATAACGTGATTCGTTTCACTACATTCCGAATGAATAAGGAGAGACATATGAGTTCTTTTATTAGAGGCACCCTGTTGTTAATTATTGCAGCTTTTGTAGGAGAATGTGTAGAGTTTGTTGTCAATATGGTGTTAGCCAGGGAACTTGGTGAACGAGGTCTCGGAATGTACATGGCCATATTACCGACAATTTTCTTAATTGTATTATTAGCAAGCCTGGAATTGCCCGTTTCCATTTCAAAATATATTGCCGAAACAGATAAAAAATTTCATCAAACAATGCTGGAACATGTGCTTAGGCTAACGATTATTGTTACAGCCGTGATGATACTGATTGTAGCCGTTGTCTTACCTCTTATCCCGGCCTTTCAGCACTATCACCCTGCATTAAAATGGCTCGTGCTGCTTGTCATTCCAATGTCTGCGTTCTCGTCGATTGCCAGAGGGTATTTTATGGGAAAACAACAAGTCGGCAAGATTGCGGCGGCTAATTTACTGCGGAAAGTCATTCAATTAATTTTATTAGTTGTTTTATTTGATTTTTTTCAATATGAAACAAGTACTGCCGTGCTAATTGCATTTTGTACTTTCGTCGGCAGTGAATTTTTTATGTTTATCTATTTGATCTATACATTTACTTTTCAATATTTGCAAATGAAAAAAAAGAAACGGATTATGCTCCTGGGAAAAGAAGTGGCAATTCAATTAATGGGTGTGTCGATTCCGACAACAGGATTAAGAGTTTTTCATGCCCTTACTCATGCTGTCCAGCCATTTTTAATAAGGCTTGCGCTGCTCCATGCAGGTGTGGCGGAAGAAATTGCAATCGAACAGTTCGGCATGCTCGCTGGAGTGGCGATGGCAATCGGATTTTTCCCGAGCTTTATTGGCCATTCATTAATGACCATGTTGATTCCGGAAATTTCAAAAGCATATGCAGAAAAAGATGTCATGAAAATGCAGACCCTCTTGCAAAAAGTAATGGCAACGACTATTTTATATGGCGTCCCCGCAATACTTGTATTTAACTTTTTGGCAGAACCGTTAACAAATTTGTTTTTTCATTCTCCAGGAGCGGCAATCTATTTGCAAATGCTCTGTCCATATTTTTTGCTTCATTTTCTGATTATTCCGATGCAGGCTTATTTAATCGGACTGGGCTTAATGAAAGAAGCATTTTACCATTCCGTATGGGCAACGATTATGTCTTACATAACGATGTACATCCTCGGCTCCATGTATACCTTCCAAATGGACGGGATCATAATCGGCATGAATATGGGCGCCCTATTATTAGCATCGATGCATTACGTCACAATCTGCAAAAAAATAGGAGTCTCCCTAACCCTCACACCGATAAAGTGAAACTTCCTTCCGTTGGTGCTTTCCCCACGGAAGGTTAGCCACGCAGAGCCTGGTTGGAGTTTCTAAGGGCTGAAGCCCAAAGAAACTCCTTATCTCACTAATCGGGCCTTTACGGGCAGTTATATCCGGGAGTGATATTACTGCCCGTTAATCGTGCGCCCGGCACGGGCGATAACTTGGTGGTGAAAGTCCACTACAGGCTTGGCAGTAGGAACTGTTAGCCAAAGGCAAGGGTGTCTTTCGCGAGAAAGAATCTGAAGGAAGCCGGAGGCAAACTCCCGAACTGACGAACAGAAACTGCATACAAGGCTGAACAGGAATGGACGAGTTTGCGATTCAAAACAAAGTCCGATACTGCCCGAGTTCCACACAGTAGA
>JAGKQJ010000030.1 GCA_017898095.1 Bacillaceae bacterium Marseille-Q3522
AACCGCAGGAACTGCGGGGATAGCTTGGTAAATAAGAGAAACCGCTGATGTTAGTGTATATCACTAAATATCAAGTATGCTCTATTCCCAAGAAGCTCCCACTTCAAGCGTTAAGAACCGTTAGGTTTAGCTAAGTGGTGAGTAGTTCACCAGCGTGGAATATGGGCAAATAAAAAAATTACGGTAAATGATTGAACGAGCCAATCAAACGAGAGGATTATGCTTCGGGGCGAAAAAGCAAGTCACATGAGAGGTGATTTTTTAATGAAAATAATAGAGACAGAAAGATTATACTTGAGGGAGTTGGTACTTACAGATAAAAAAGAGCTGTCGAAGGTTCTTTCAGATCCGGAATCGATGCAATACTACCCTCATCCTTTTAGCGATAAGAAAGTAGAATCTTGGATACAGTGGAATATCGAGAATTATAAAAAGTACAATCATGGACTGTGGGCAGTGATACGAAAAGAAGATGAAGTATTTTTAGGGGATTGCGGTATAACTATGCAAAACATTGATGGTGAAATATTACCTGAAATTGGTTTCCATATCATTAAAGACTACTGGAAAAAAGGGTATGCAACGGAAGCTGCTCTTGCCTGTAAGGAATTTGCGTTTCATACTTTGCATTACCGCAAAATCATTTCATACACCACAGTAAGAAACATACCATCGCAAAAAGTTGCCGAAAAAATTGGGATGGAGATTTATAAGTTCTTTGAGAAAAATGGTGAAAAACAAATTGTCCAAGTAGCATTGATGAATACAGCAAACTAACTTTTATAGAATTCTTGTCCATTGCTAGAGGTATTATCTAATCTTCTAAATGATCTAATCTATCATAAAGAGTTTGCAGTTTTTTGCAGGAACAAAACAGACAAGAGGCTGTATTAACAAATTATACGCAATGAACCTAAATGTTTGAGAACCGATTTTTTTATTAAATCGGGCGTAAAACCCCTATTCCTTTAGGGTAGGGGATGTAAGCCCGCTTTTAGCCTTGTTCTTGAATGTATTTTTGAATTGTTTCTCTGCTGACGTTTCCAATGGAACTAGCAAAATATCTGTCACTCCAAAAAGTTCTTTCTTTCCAAAAATGTTTAGCAAGATATTTTTCATGTTGTTTCCAAATATGAAGAATTTAATACGAAGGTCTTTTTTAGTAAAAAAGCAGAAAGTGATTTCAAATCATTTTCAACGGGGAAAAAAAATCAGATTCTATTACTGATATTAAAGCAAGCTCAAAAAGGTGCAGACTTTAAGCCAAAAGGAAATGGAAACCAACTCAACCCACCGTTACATCAATTTGCCAATATTAAAAGTAATGCGGTTTCTATCCGTATAATTTACCGCCCCGTAACGAATAACGGGATAATTGAAATGTCCGTTAATACCTTTTGCATAAATAAATTTAAATTTAGTTGAATTTTGCGCATCTCGTATCTGCTTAAATTATTCGACGGTTTGATTTCCTAAAGTATCCGTTGCATAAGCTGCATATGTAAAAACGAAAGCAGTAGATCCGCCTTTGCTTCCGGCTTTTTTAAAAAAATCGTGATTTTTGCTGTTCGCAAAGATAGCATAACTTAAGATTTCTTCTAAACAAATTTGCATCGCGTTACTTTCTAATAGGTTTTGATTATTGATTCCAGACATTAAATTTACATGGTGTGCTTCATCCGATAAAATCACAATTTTCCGCTCATCAAAATCGGCAAATGTCAAAGCATTTTCCGCCGGGGCATACAGCTTGGAAGATAATCCCTGTACCGTCGTGAACAATATATGAATATCGCTGTCATTGCCATCCTGCAGATTCCTTATTTCGCGGATGCGGATATCACGGTGGTTGATATGAAGCTGCGGCTTGAATAAATATTTTTGCGAAGCAGGGTTTAAAAAATTATGCTTCGTTTTTTCAATAATATTGGTACTGTTTACGAGAAAAAGAAAATAGCGGTACCCTTTTTTATATAAATAAAGGATATTAGCAGCCATCAACAGCGTTTTTCCGCTCCCGGTCGCCATATTAAACAGCAAGTGGACTGGCAGTTCATTGTTTTTATACTGCTCTACAAAAAATAGGAATCGACGGATCGCCTGCTTTTGATACGGCCGCAGTGTGAACGATGGGTTGATATTATCGCTAATAAAGGCAGGAATATCCCATGTATCTAACACACCCATCCCGGCCAGATTATCAAATTCTTCATATAGCATTTGCATCATCACTCCCTTATAAAGTGAAACTTCCATCAGTGGGGGTTTTTCGACGTACAGGACGTACTAGTGCCGACGTTGCAACAGGACGCCTGAGATCTTAGTCGGCACACGTCCCCCACTTATGGTTAGTCACGCAGAGCCTGATTGAAATATCTAAGAGCTGAAGCTCTAAGATATTCCTTATCGCGCGAAGCCCGATTGATTTTTCTAAGGGCTAAAGCCCAAAGAAAATTCTTATTTCACCAATCGGGCTTTTAGGGGCAGTTTATCCCCCGCCTAAAATGATTGGTTTTACCACTATTTTTGAGGCGGGGGTATTACTGCCCCTTAATCTGCGATGAATAAAATGAACGGTTAAATCGCTTATCCTCTTCCGAGATACGGAAGGTTTCATCGTCCATCTCCGTTACGTTCACATACAATTGATTTTTATCAAGCAAGTCATAGAGGATTTCTTGTTGTTTGGCAAGCGGAAAAGACATAAACGTATCGATGTTCTTCGCAAATTCATCGAGCTTAATGCGGTAATCAAGAAATGCCTTTTCTTTCATTTCCTGAAAAATAGCAAGTAATTCTTCTTGGCTGTACGCCTGTGTTAATTGCTCTTTAAACGTCATGTTCCATTTCATCAGATCTGCAAAAATAAAGTTCCCGCCGCCCTGCCAATTTACTTTTTCCGATATGCCGTCGGCTGACATCAGCCACTCAGCTATTTCCCTTAGACTTTCATGGGCAAGACAACTTTTGCTGCCATTATCGCCCTGTGGGCTCGGTTCAAAACCCTTTTGTATCGAAGTTTCACAAGCCGATACTACTTAATTGCTTCTTGTTCAAATGTTTCATTCGTTCTATTTCCTGTTCGTTTTTTTCCAAGAAGTTGTCCCAAGTTTTATTATCATGTATTTATATCTGCACCATGCTTCGTCCAGACAGGCGTTGTAGATATGTCGTCCAATGTTTAGGCGTTTTTCTAAGATGTGTTCCTGCCATGTTTCCACTTTCAAAGGCAAAGTCATCACGTATGTTGGTGCTGCCATCTAGGTTCAGCTTCCGTCGCTATTTCTTTTGTTGATTACGAATGGATTGGCGTATTTGTTGTTCTGTATTTTCACTTACGGTTGCGACAAAGTAACTAGGATTCCACAAATGACCACTCCACAGTTTCATTTTTAAGCTCGGAAATTCTTTAAATAGGAATCTTGCAGAGAAGCCTTTTTACGTTTTGATCATTGTTGGAATGAAATGTTGAGGAGTACAATCGATAAGAAGATGAATATGGTCGCAATCGGTTTCAATTTCCGAAATTGTAAAACCATGATCTGTTGCTATTTGATGCAGCATCGCTTTTCATCTTGCATCTATATCACCAATTATTACCTTATGGCGATACTTTATGCACCATACAATATGATACTGAATGGAGTAACATATCCTCTGCCATGCTTTACTTTTGCCATATGTTCCACTTTATGTTTATGATAACATATATTAAAAGATTTTGGGAAAATAAGAGCATTATATTAGTATTTTTTCTACATGTTTAGCTGAGCATATATCGGATAGGTAACGTGGCATAAGCCATGCCCTATCCGAAGCCGATTCATCTCATGAAAGTCACGAGTGTTCTCGGCTATTTCAAAAAATAATAGCTTTTCAGCGGGGGTTAGACAAATCATTTTTATCTTGTCAATAACATATCTAAGTAATATTGCCCACATCAATAGCACTTTGAAAAACTGTTCATCCAAATGAAAAATATTTTAGGCAAATAAAGTTTAAATGCGATGTGATGTATTACCTATGCTCCATGTCAAATCTTATCTAACCGAGGATAATGCTGCAAAAAATGTAGACCTCGACGTTTATGTTTACGTGCGAAATATGGGATCTAAGCAGACGTAAACGGAAAATTCTATCCAGACCGGGCAAAGTCTTCACCTGTTTCTCTATCTTGCAAAACGAGTTCACTTTGGGGATGTGTTTTCTTAAAATGAACCGTATTGTACAATGATCCTATAAGATCGAAAAATAGCATAATGTTTTTATTAACGAAAAAAATGCGGATAGTATTATCGGTAAACTCATCTAATTTTTTAATCAAAAAGAGGAATGTAAGCTCTCATTTGTTAAATATAGAAAAATTTTAGCATGGTGATGTTACACAACGAAAAGAAGAAATTTTAGATACATTGTCCATACCATAACTGCGTTAAAATGATAATATAATGAACAAATGATGTTATAAAACATTACATTTTCCTTATGTGAAATTTTTCTTCATATAAATATGCAAAAATAGTAAACTCTTTTAAAATGTAAAAAACTTTCAACCTTTCTGCCATCTGATTTGTATCTCCAACTTATACTTTTTTTAATAAGATGAAGTCATGTAATGAAAATGGATTATTTCAGCTATTATAGGAGCTTCCTGGAGAGTATTCGCAACCCTGTAATAAAGTGAAACTTCCATCAGTGGGGGTATTACTGCCCCTTAATCTGCGATAAATAAGAAGGGAGGATAACAATGAGCTTAGCTGCATTAATGGAACGTGTGAAAACCGATCTTTCCTATCTCGCCTTCGGCGGACCGGATTGGGTGCGACCGGTCGGCCATTCTGAAGGGCATGTTTATGATGCCGTGATCGTCGGCGGCGGGCAGTGCGGGTTAGGGATCGCCTTCGGACTTTTGCGTGAACGGATATCCAATATCCTTGTCATTGACGAAAATCGTGAAGGCTCAGAAGGCCCATGGGAAACCTATGCCCGGATGGTGACGCTGCGAACACCGAAACATTTGACGTCGATCGACCTTGGCATTCCTTCCCTTACCTTTCGCTCATGGTGGGAAGCACAATTCGGACAGCAGGGATGGGATGCACTCGATAAAATTCCCCGCGGAGATTGGATGAACTATCTCCGCTGGTATCGTAAAGTTCTCCAGCTGCCTGTCGTTAATGAAGTAAAGCTGAAGCTGATTGAGCCAAGAGCAGAAGGAATGCACCGCCTGCATATCGAAGGGAACGGCGCACCATCCTGCCACTTACTGGCACGTAAGGTCATTTTGGCTACCGGGATTCAAGGCGGCGGCGAATGGCATGTACCGCCGATGATCGCACGAAAACTGCCGCGCCGGCTTTATTCCCATACTTCAGAAATGATTGATTTTTCCGCTCTAAAAAATAAGAAGATTGCGATTTTGGGCGGCGGCGCCTCAGCTTTCGATAATGCCAATTTTGCGCTGGGGGAAGGTGTCGCAGAAACACATGTCTTTGTCCGCCGCCAGCAAATGCCGCGGATCAATCCGATCCGGCAGATGGAATTTTCGGGGATGATCGAGCATTTTCATGCATTACCGGATGCAGATAAATATGCGGTAATGGCTCACTTTTTTAAGCATAATCAGCCGCCTACCAATGATACCTTTGGCCGCGCCTCTTCCCGGCCCGGTTTTCACCTTCACCTAGGTTCGCCATGGCTTGATGTGGAAGCAACAGATAAGATCGCAGTTGTCACGACGCTTAAGGGAAAGTTTGTTTTCGATTTTCTGATTATCAGTACCGGGCTGCTTACCGATCCGGCTTTGCGTCCGGAACTTCAGCTTGTCGAAAGCCATATTGCCCGTTGGGGCGACCGTTATCAAGCACCTGAAGAGACGGCAAATCCTTTACTCGATGCGCATCCTTATCTCAGTCCCGGATTTGCTTTTTTAAGCCGCGATGAAACTGGCAAAAAGCTGCTGCACGGTCTTTTTGCTTTTAACTATTCAGCCTTGATCAGCTGCGGTCTTTCCGCCTCTGCACTTTCCGGGATGAGATTTGCGATCCCGAAGCTCATATCCGCGGTGTCAGACCAGCTTTTTTTAGATGACCGCCGCGAGATTCTTAAAAATTTTTATAACTATCGTGAAGAAGAATTTAGCGGGAGATGGAAGGAGTAGAGGGAAAAAGATGCGAATGCTTTTCACTCAGAGGTCGATGAAACAGAACTTTTGCGAGTAAGAATCGGTGGTGTCGGCGGGATTTTGCATACGCTGTTCCACATCGTGGATGTAGAATGGAGTTGGATCCACATTATGCAAGGAAAACCGGATTTCCCAGAGGATTTTTCTAACTATCAGAGTTTAATATTAGTCCGCGAGCTTGACGCAAAGTACCATTCGGAGGTGGAAGAATTTATAACTCGTTGGGATTCAACAATGGAACATAACGAATTCCAAGATACCAGTTCCGATGGAACAATCGATACCTTTACTTGGGGAGAAGTAATACGCCATGTGATTGCTCATGAAATTCATCATATCGGGCAATTATCCGTTTGGTCAAGAGAAATTGGCCGTAAACCTGTTTCCGCTAATCTGATTTACAGGGGCTTTGGCCGGAAGTAAATTTTGTTGTTATCCCTGATTTCGGAAAAGGGTGCCCGTTTCATGCCCTATCCGGGAACTTTAATAAAATTGGCATCCGTTAATACCTTTTGCATAAATAAATTAAAATTTAGTTGGATTTTTCGCATCTCGTGTCTGCTTAAATTATTTGACATGGCCGCTCACTCGGATTATATCCTTCCGGCATTTGCAAAGTCTCCGGCTCAAAGAGATACTCCCTATCATTATTGCCAACGGAAACTTGGACAGTATTTTTATCCGACAACTCCTGGCTTTTTAATATGCTTTGTACAGCCTGCTGTCTTCACCATTAATATTTGCCGCATTTATGCTCTCTGCCAAGTAATCAATTCTCGATTCTTCATCTCTGATAAACTGGTCAATGTTATTGTTAAGCAAATTAGCACTGTTTAACGCGCTGTATTAATATAAAGAGTGTTCTGATTTCTGCTTTTTAGAGTTTTTTACAATTTTATTCTATTAATATATGGTACTATAGTCATAGTTAAATAATCTTATAGGGGGTCCCTTCTTGTTAACTTACATCGATGAAAGTGGTTCTTTACATCCTAATGCTCCTGAATCAATAACAACGCTTACAGCAGTTTGTATACCTAAAAATCAAATTAGAAGTGTTATGACAAAAATGTTTAACAATAAAAATGATCTGTTTACAGAAAATAATATAATTTAATAATATTGAGGCTGGAGATGTGGTTCTTTATACGAGCTGCTTTTACTGGTCTTTGTTTTTTTTCATACCTAGAGCTTTCCTATAAGAACAACTCTAATATTATTTTAAATTTTTGAATGTTGTTACCAAATATTCGTAAATATGAAAAGGGACTCTCAAAAGCAGAAAATTTCCGCTTTTGAGAGCCCCTTTTTTTGTTATTACTGATTTGTAAATTAACGTCTCCCGCTTTCCGGCGGAACAACCAATTGGACCAAATAATCGACCCGGCAAGTATTAGTACACACCAGCCAATAGTCTACCAAACATGGTTACTGACCGTACTACCGGTAAGGAAATAACGGATCGTTTCAATTACCGGGGTAATTGGCTGATTTTCTGCGACACCCTGCAGCCAGTCCGGCATCGACTCTGTTGGCACAAAAGCACTTGATAGGTACGGCAGAAAAAGTAAAGCAAATCCGTATCCTCCTGCAGCTGACGGAGTACTGGCAACTAGACCGATGGCTGCAAAGAGCCAGGTAAATGTCAGAATAAATAAAGTGATGACACCTAATGCCGCCAACCACTCGATTATCTCGGCGGTAGAGTTTATGCTTACTTATATAATGTAATCACAACTAAGGAAGCCTATGTTTCAGAAATGGGTGGAACATTATTTATGCACAATGAGCCTGAATCTATAGGTTAAACTTTCTTCCAGTCGGTATAGAAACCTGCCGCCTGGAAGAAAGTTTAATTGAATAAAGATCCTACAGGAAGATTAGAAAATGAAGAGTAATCTTAGACGGACCAAAAAAAACAATTTTCAACTGCAAGTTCAAATCCGCAAGATTCATATAAGCTTGTGGCACCTGTATTTAATTTTTCAACGACTAATTCTACGGAATCAACATCCTCATGGCATCTTTCTTGTCACTTTCGTTTATTGTAATCTTAGACTGGTTTGGTGATCATATTCTTGTCATTTTTTTCACATATTCATCCTTACCAACATTCAACTGAACATGCATCGTCCAAGCATAAATATCTTCCGGATTCAAACCCTTTTGATGCCATCCAAATCAAAATAGACATTTCTTGCTCGAAATGGTGCGGGATTGGAGTATAACAATTTCACTTTATCAAAATCGCTTAATCTCCTGGAGTGATAATACGGCTTATCAAAGCTTAACTTGTTATCCCGGAGCCAATAAGGAACTTCTAATTCATAAATTTGTAAATAATAATCAATTAGCGCAGAGACGATTGTTAAATATTTTATTTCTTTCTCATTGCACCTTTCTATTTCCACTGGTTCATACAGACTGTTGATAAATTTTTTATCTTTTGATTTTAAATGTTCTAACAACTGGTTCAAGCTAGTATCTTCATCCGGATATGTAAATAAAGCTTGCAGATATTTATTTCCAATCATATCCTAAATCCTCTCCCAAATATTTTATAAACATTCTTTGCCGTTCGCCCAAGAGAGTTAAAGGTATATAAATTGAAATAGTATCAATCAGCATCTCTTTTGTTGTTATGTCTAAATCTCTACACAATATAAAGGCATCGATAAAATCTTTTGCCGGTTCCGGTCTAGCTGCCAATATTTTCATTGCCAGCAGTTGTTCCGCTTTCGGTTTTAATATTTTTAGATTCGAATACACTCTGTAGGTTTCTTTTTCTTCTTTTATGATAGATTTCAGCGGTTCTTTGATTTCTTCATTGATCCATCCATCAGAGAGGTTAAAAGTAAATTTAGCAAGGTCTAATATGTTTTCTAATAATTTCATGTTCGTTTCGCTAAAAACACAATCGATATCTTTCGTTGCCGGCCTGTTATCATAAATCATCGTCATAATCGAACCTCCGTAGATGGTTATCTCGAGCTGCAGCTGATTCTCTTTTAACCGTTCATTTAAATAAGCAAATATTTGTAAAAGTTTCTGCTTATCCAGCAAACCTGCATTGCGAAGATTATCCATGTCAGACCTCCTCCAAAATACTTTCATGCCTATATTATACCGTATCATTTAAAAAAATTTATAATTACAAGCATCCGCTTACACACTTAATTCTGGATGGCAGCTTATTTTTTTATTAGCTTGGAACACTTTAATTTTTTTAATCACCCAAGTTTGGCGACATTTTTAAACAAATCCAGCTATATCAAGGATTTTAAAGCTAAATACTATATTTTATAGTCCCAAATTAATAGTAAAGAAAAAGACGTTGTAGGGACAAAAATAAAATGGCAGAGTGTCTCAAAGCCTTGCTACATCTAATGTTGGAAAATTTTCACCCCAAAATTGGGTTAATAAATTAAATTCAGCTATGGCGAAGTTAAGATTACAGAAACTATGCTTCATGACATCCGTTTAATGCTATCTTCATTATTTGATTCATTTTGTTAAAAAATCTCCACCTGCTGATTTTATTTCATTCCCTTAAATGTACGTAAAGAGGTTTTACTTCTCAACTTCTACATTTTCTTATCGATCTACTTTTTTAAAATATTGATACACTTTCTCCAGTTTTTTTGCCTGGTTTCCCTTCGGACTCTCCATATTGCCAAATTCAAAAAACTTCACTTTTTTGATCCCTACAAAATTAAATATCGCTCTCTTCATCAATATTTTATGGGCATTATGCAACCAGATAAGCGGATATTTTGCAGGTCCTTTCATGGTAGACACACACACAACGGATTTTCCTTGCAAAAGTCCCTCCGGCAGCGGCCCCTTCTTATCCCTGTAAGCAAAATTCGCTGCAAATAATTGATCAATGTACCCCAATAGCATTGCCGGCGGCCTTCCCCACCAAATTGGATAGACAAAAACAAGCTTATCTGCCCACGTAATTTGGTTTCTGTATTTCTCCAACAGAGGGTCACGATACATATCCCGTCTTCGTTTATGCTCATTAAACACAAGGAGCGGATTAAATCCTTCTCCATATAAATCTAATATCTGTATTTCCTTTATGTTAGGGTTCTCACTGCTTCCTTTGATGACCTTTTGCAAGAATGCATCATTTAAACTTTTATGATTCGGATACGTGTAAATAACAAGCATTTTCATAATGCACACCTCTTTTACTTATCATTTGATAAATAAATCATACCATTTCCCTCTTTTTCTTGTCAAATGATAATTGTTTTTTGATAATAATTTTGTTATCTTGTCTATAAGAGGTGAAGATTGTGGAGAAAAAGGATTTATTTTATAAATTTGTGAATTTTACAGCTTCTGTTCATCGTGTGAAACATGAATTAACAAAAGATACGAAGTCAGATTCACTTACGCACGCTCAATATAATATTCTTGAATTTTTAGCTGTTAATCAGCCTGTAACCATTAGCCAAATTAGTGACTGTCTGTATATGTCGATGCCGAATACGAGTCGTGAGCTGAGAAAATTAGCTGATAAAAATTTAATTGAAAAATCAGAAGATGCACGAGACCGAAGAAAACAATCTATTTGTCTCTCGAAAGCTGGGGAAACAATGATGAACGTAACCTTTAAAACCATCGAAACCCGTTTCCTGAATCGGATACAAAATGCTTCAAAAGAAGATTTAGAGAAAATGGACCTTGCACTGGATATCCTGTACACAAAAATATTTTATTGATTTTGACCAGCTTTATGAAACGGTGCAAAGAACCGCTCGAGTACGGGGGCTGGCTAACTCACGAATGAATGCACGAGTGTGCGCCATTACCCTTATCAATGGATGGCCATCGATATTTAACAAGCCGCACACTGCTTTTCCCGGATGCAGTGGTGCGGCCTTTTTATCTTTGATTACTTTGCTCGAATCTACCGCCTCTGGTGATAAAGCAACTGAACATCAAAACTAACGCCATTACTAACAGTAAATAAAAGATGTCCTGCTTCTCTTTGTTTGGCGGAATGCCCTGATCGGAAAATACTTCGCCTGCTTCTTCTACAACACGGCCGCCGCCGGCAGCTGCAATTGCCTCGATGAGTTGATCATACTTTCCTGAAAAAGCATACTCTTGCGAATATGGTACTACGACCCCTGTTTTGAAAAAACCGGTTACCTCCTCATTCTCCCTTTCTGTGATCTGTAAAAAATAGACACCCGGATTCTCCGCAGTAAATGTTCCTTGATATTCCCCAGGTGCTTTTGCTTGCAAGCTTATGTCCATGTTACCCCCGTCTTCGTTGACTAGACTGGCATCTATACTTGCCAATTCTTGATCCGGAGCTGTTACTGATAAGGTTACCTCATTTCCTTCTATCGATTTTTCCACTTGATAGGCTTTGTTTTCATATTGTGGAAAGGTCCAGGATACAATCTCATTCCAAAGGGGAGACCAGCTTTGCCACGCCGGCCAGTCTCCCGGCCAGTCTCCCGCCCATTCTCCAGTCAGATCAGAAGTCCACGCTGCGGTTTTGCCTAATCCATATTGCCAGCTGATCAATAATGGGTCGTCTTTTTCACTTACAAGTATTTGTTGTGCCCGTTGTTTTGGTGATGTTGCTACATAAGCATTTACTTGCGGTATTCCTTGCTGAAAATAGCTGGACCATTCATAACCATTAACTAAATTAGGTACAAATGGATTGTCTTCAATATATGTGCGCGTCATTAAAGCTGTTTCTCTGGAAAGAATCGTCGGAATGCTTGATTCATCTGTAACCTGATAAAAACGTCCGCCGCCTAATTCAGCCATCTCCTCTAATAATGGACCATCGGCTTCTAAACTAATCGCAACAGTCGATAACGAAATACCTGCTTCCTTCCCCTGTTCAATCATGTCGCGGTAATTGATCGAGGTAGCTGATTGCCCGTCTGTTAATAGAATAATATGTTTACGCTTCAGCTCCAAAGGTTCTAATTGGGAGTAAGCTTGCTGCGCAGGTGTGAAAATATCCGTTCCCCCGCCGGCACTGACTGAACGGATTTTTTCCAGCACTTCCGTTTTATCTTTGATCGGCCCTGTATCTACTATTTGCCAAGGGACAGAGTCAAAAGCAATCACACCAAGTGTATCCTGTTCCCGCAGTTACTCGATGGATCTCGCTGCTGCTTCCCTCGCCAGTTCTATTTTGCTCCCTTCCATACTGCCTGATTTGTCTAATGCAATAAGAAAAAGTTTCTCTTTCTTTCATATGTAAGCCTCTTCATTTTATAGTAATCATTTTCTTCTTTATTGTTTCAAATAACAGAAAAACTGCATAAGCAGCATTTCCTGGGATAAACTGCTTACACAGTTGTTCATGCGGTTCCGGCAGTTAAATCAACCAGACTTACACATAAATAGTCGTTATGAAGTTTATTAGGAACTTTTGCTAGTAACCGTTTTTGTGTTTTATGTAATCCATCCGTTAGAAAGGTTAAAAGTTAATTTAGTAAGGTCTAATATATTTTCTAATAACTTCGTGTTCGTCTCGCTAAATACACAATCGATGTCTTTTGTTGCATGCTTTTTATCGTAAATTATCGTCATAATCGAACGTTAAAAGATATCGATGTCCCATTTCCGGGTATACTTTTGATTTGCAGCCCTTTTCCAAAGTGCCGTTTTAATCTGAGATCAGTATTAATCAGACCGACTCCCGACCTCGTATTGGTTCTTTTTAGTATTTGTTGCAAGGTTAATTCATCCATCCCTACACCGTCATCTTCCACTGATATCTCTGCATGAGTCTCATGATTGGAGATTCGGATTAGCAGCGTTCCTCCCCGGGCTTGCTTCATAATGCCATGCCTTACGGCATTTTCAACAAGAGGCTGAATCGTAAGCAACGGAATTTTCAGTTCCTTGCATTCATCAATCTCCCATGAAACTTTCAACCTGTCACCGAATCTTATCTGTTCAATATACAGATAGGAGCGGACAATATTTAATTCGTCCTCGATATCGGCAAGCTCATCCATATTTTGAAACTTAAATTTATTCCGCAAAAAATCACAAAGGACTTCAATTAGCTTGTGCATCTGATCCAAATCGATTTCACTTAAGGCTATAACTGAATTTAAAGTGTTAAATAAAAAGTGGGGCTGAATTTGTGCTTGCAGCCAGGCGGCTTCCATTTGCAATCGGTCTCGCACAGACTGTTTCACATCTGTTAACGCTTTAACTCTGGATCTTACCTCCATAGCATCCACCGGCTTTGAAACATAATCATTAGCTCCCGCCAAAAAGCCGTTTTCGATGTCCTCGGGCTTACTTCTGGCCGTAAGCAGCAGAATCGGAAGTTCTGTGATTGTGAATCGCTTGCGAATTCTGCGCGACAGCTCATATCCTGACATTTTCGGCATCATGACATCTGAAATAACTAAGTCCCATTCTTTAGAATCTAATACATCCAGTGCTTTTTCCCCACTCGTAACTGTTTTGATATCGTATTGTTCTTGTGAAAGAATCGATTCAACTACTTTCAGGTTAACCGGGTCATCATCAACAACTAATATTCTCGGCCGGTTTGCAAGTTTTGGTATTTGTTTGAGCGGCTTAGTTGCCATCGAAGCGGCAACGAAAGTCGATGCCTCAGATGCTTCCGGTATACTCGTTTCCGATTCTGTTTCATTTAAATTGCTTAGCTGCAAAGTAAAAATAAATTCTGAACCTTTACCAGGGGCAGAGCTGACCTGCAACGTACCTCCATGCATTTCTACGAGTTGTTTACTGATGCTTAGCCCGAGTCCAAAGCCTCCTTTGATCAGCGTTTTCCCGGATTCACCCTGCTCATAAGGTTCAAACACACGTTGCAGCGTTTGCTGATCCATCCCGATGCCGGTATCTGAGACGGCAATGTATACTTTCCCGCCTTTTACATACCCCCGAATCGATACTTCCCCTTCATTTGTATATTTCACTGCATTATGCAGCAGATTGTAGATGATTTGTATCACCCGGTTTTCGTCTGCATATACATGCGGTAAATTCTCAGGAATTCGGTTTACCAGCTGAACAGGCTTCCCTTCCGTCATAAACAAGAGCATATCCAATACACCGGTTGCAATCGCATACACAGAAAAACTCCGGTACTGAAGCCGGGGAGCACTTTGTTTTAGGCTTACCGCATCCAGCAGATCGTTTAGCATCAACGACATACGCCTGCCAACAGATAAAACGCTCTCTAAATCCTTGATGCTTCGTTCACTAAGTGAATATTTTTCTCTTTCCAAAACGGCCTGTGATATGTTTAGTACGCCATGAAGCGGATTACGAAGTTCGTGTGATGTATTGGCAAGAAATTCATCTTTTTGCTTGTCTGCTTTCTTTAGCTTTGTTGCGAGTTTCCTTGCTTCATTATGCACTTCAAAATAGTTTTTTAACCACACAGAAGCAAAGCAAGTCGAAGAGATTACAATATCAAACGGATAATATACAATTTTGATTCCTGTAAAAACATTTATCATCCACCAAGTAAAACTGCTAGTAAGTGCAATAAAACCCAGCAGCATGAAAATGTTATCTTTTATTTGTCCTAAAACCCTATTAAATAAAACCAATATTGATAAAATAGTAGAAATAGCCATCAGCGTTGCGTAAAAAGGCTGGATAATCAGAATATTGTGAGCAGGCAGAAGCAATGACAAGATTGCACCTGCAGCACAAAGGATAATGTATAGCGCGTAAATTTTACGCAAAAATGCCGGTAAGTGTGGTGCTAAAAACAGCAAAATAGAATACGTAAAACCCATCATCGCCAGATGAACGAGCTTAAAACCCCATTCATAATTAATCGGGAGCCAAATATGCAATAATTTTTCTTCACTTCCCAATAAATGCAATACCATTACGCTGATAAATAACAAGGAAAGGTAAAGTAAATTCTTCTCACGGGTTCCTATTAGATATAAAATAATGGCATATAACGCGTTTAGTAGTAATACAACGGCGACCACTTCCTGCAGGCTGACTGACAGCTGCGTTTCCCGGGCAATTGCAGCCTCCGTACCGAACTTGATCGACCGGACAATGCCACTCTCACGGGTATCGATAAAATTAGCCGCCTGTACAATCACTTCAATTACATCGCTGCCGTTTGTTCTGAAGGAAGCAGTATAAGGAACATTTTCAGCTGCGTAATCCTGCTTATTTGCCGCCGGTTTTCCTGACCTCGCCAGCAACTCTCCATTTACATACAGCTCCGATGAGCTGCGAACGCTTGGAATACGTATGCTATATGTATAATCATGTTCCGGGTTAACCAGAATACGTAAACGGTAGGAACCGTAGCCGTAAGGAGTGCTTTCATCAGGTTGCATGAAATGGTTCCAAGTTCCGGGAACTTGATTCCATTTGCGGATGTCTATAAGCTTAGAGGACTCCATTTCATTATTCATTAAGAAGACATGAGGATAAAACTCCCACTGTCCATCCAATTTTATTGTTATATCTTCCATACTACTCCAGTCTCTTAAATCTAATATCCCGTTCACAGCTTGCGGCTGGTCTTTATGATAAAACACCGCCAGCCAGCCGAAACGCAAACCTGTTAGAATAATTATAAATAAGACTATGACAGCAATACCGTTCTTTTTTTTAGTTTTTTTCAACTATAACAGCTCCCTGAAGGATACATTGATGTATCTGTTCCCCCGTACAAAAAAATGAGTCTGAAAATATATTTATATATTGTTAGATTACTCTTTTTTGCCTTTAATTGAAAACTTTTTTTTATTAAATTTATTTTCATTTAAGAGAGGTTTTAGTGTGATTGAAGACGGAGAGGTTTTTCTTTTTCTAAAAAAAATACTTATCCCCAAAAAAGGTACAGCTACAACTAATTGAGGAACTACACCTTTTGTATACATGGTTCATTCATAGCTTGGTTATGCAAATGGCCGGTTTCTTCCGTTTGTTGATTTTGAAAAGAAACGTTGATACATCATCGGTTGAAGGCTATACTTGTGAAATAAAGTGAAACTTCCATCAGTGGGGGTTTTCTTTCATCCCCCACTGATGGTTAGTCACGCGGAGCCTGATTGATTTTTCTAAGGGCTAAAGCCCTAAGAAAAACCTTACCACGCAGAGCCTGGTTGAAATATCTAAGAGCTGAAGCTCTAAGATATTCCTTATCACGCGGAGCCTGACTGATTTCTCTAAAGGCTGAAGCATTAAGAGAAACCTTGTCTCACCAATCGGGCTTTTAGGGGCAGTTTATCCCCCACCTAAAATGACTGGTATCACCTCCATTATTGAGGTGGGGGTATTTCTGCCGCTTAATCTGCGATAAATGATCACTGAAAATCAGGAGGAGAATGACTTGAATTGTATTAAAAAGAGAGGTCCGGGGCTTGGGCTGGCCGCGGTTTTGGCCATTCCGGCGTGGCTTTTCGGGACATTATTTCCGATCATCGGAAGTCCGGTACTCGGGATTTTATTGGGTATGGCGCTGAATTTTTGGACACGTCCGGCCGTATTCAATGATGGCATTACGTTTACCGGCAAAAAGGTTCTGCAGTATTCAATTGTGCTAATGGGGTTCGGACTGAATTTCTTAGGAATTATCAAAGTCGGCGGTCAAACGTTGGAGCTGATGATTTTTACATTGATAGCTGCCTTTATCACCGCATTTGTCGTGGGAAAAGTGCTCAAAATCGAAGGAAGGACGCAGACGCTGATTGGTGTAGGGACGGCGATTTGCGGTGGTTCAGCAATCGCAGCAACCGCTCCGGTGATTCATGCAAACGAAAAAGAAGTGGCACACGCCATTTCTACGATCTTTCTATTTAATGTGATCGCAGCCTTTCTTTTTCCGTTTCTCGGCCACTTGCTTGGCATGAGTGACCGCACTTTTGGACTATGGACAGGCACCGCTGTTAATGACACGTCATCCGTTGTCGCAGCGGGGTATACATTCAGTCATGCAGCCGGGAATCTTGCGGTAGTTGTCAAGTTAACACGGACATTGATGATCGTTCCGGTTACTCTGTTTCTAGCTTTTTACATGTCACGAAAAACGGCGAAAACCAGTAAAAACAGCTATCATTTATCTAAAATTTTTCCCTGGTTTGTTCTTGGTTTTGTTGCGGCTGCCATGGTCAATACTTTTCTGCCGATTCCGGTAGATATCGTTAATTTTCTCGTTGAAGCCGGAAAATACATGATTGTGATGGCAATGGTGTCGATTGGTCTGAATACCAATGTTGTCAAGCTGATCAAAAGCGGCGGCAAACCGCTTCTGCTCGGATTTATTTGCTGGGGAGTACTGAGTCTGACATCACTTATCGTTCAGTATTTGATTCTGTGAAAAACAGAGTGTTCCAATCAAATAATAAAGGAAAATATTACACAATAAGCTAAGTTTCTAACTCTTGAAAAGAAAGGGGAGAAACTGGTACGATAGGAAAATACTGAGTTTATCAAAACGGAAATTATAAATTCGATCAATGTACAATTTTCTAAAATATGTATATATTTGAGTCAACCTTTAGTATAATCTTAAACAACATGTTAGGATTTCTCCTGTTTATTTTTAAAAAAATGGGATTTTCTGATAAGAAATACTAATTTGAACGTTATATTTTAGGATAAAATGATAATTGAAAAAGGGAATTTTGGATTGAAAACTAATATGATCAAAAGATCGGACAAATCGGAGTTCTAATAAAAGAGTTCGATAATGATCATTCTTGACAGTCAGCTAATCGAAATATGGAAGAGGGGAGTTCCTTGATGACAAATAGTAGAATGAATCCTAAGGTTGATGAATTTTTAAGTAAAGCTGAAAAATGGAAGAAAGAATTTGAGAAGTTAAGAAGTATCGTTCTTGACTGTGAGCTGACCGAAGATTTTAAGTGGATGCATCCATGTTACACGTTTGAGAATAAAAACATCGTTTTAATACATGGATTTAAAGAATATTGTGCGCTCCTTTTTCACAAAGGTGCGTTGTTAAAGGATGCCCATGGGATTCTAATCCAACAAACGGAGAATGTTCAGGCGGCGCGCCAGATCCGGTTCACCAATTTACAAGAAATAATTGAAATGGAAACAATCTTGAAAGCCTATATTCAGGAAGCCATTGAAGTTGAAAAAGCGGGTTTGGAAGTGAATTTTAAAAAGAATACAGCATTCATAATCCCTGAAGAACTTGAAAATAAATTCGAGGAAATCCCAGAATTGAAACCCGCTTTTGAAGCATTGACACCGGGACGACAAAAAGAATACATTTTTTATTTTTCTAAAGCTAAAAAATCAGAAACTCGAGAGTCTAGGATTGAAAAAAATATGCAGCGAATTCTCAATGGCAAAGGATTAAAAGATTGTATTTGTGGTCTATCGCAAAAGCAACCCCACTGTGACGGCTCGCACAAGCACATTCGATAAGAAAAGCAATAATACTGTACACAAAAGCGGATCATTTGACTTTTTGCTGAAAGGTATATTTTTCTTGAACTAACCGGACTTTAACCCCATAACCAAAAAAATGAAAGAGCCTATAATATACAAGTTTTCATGCACTACTTGCGTATTTTGGCTCTTTTTTCATTCATGAAGATACTGCCGTTAGGCAATGCTATTGCTCACTTTATATGGTCTCCAATTTAGATCTTCATCATGTAAATCTAATATCGTTTTTGTCAAACGATGGTCTAGCTCGGTAATTCAACTGGATAAGCTTAAAATTATTTGGGTTTTAATAACTGGCACTGCTTATGGGCAGTATAAGCCTAATCTCTCTTGTATACCTTCTAAAACTTCTTTTGGAACTTCCCTGATCTTGAGATCACCACCTAGGAAAAGTAGCCAATTTGTTATTTCGGTTAATTCTTCTGAATGATTAACGTTGATAAAAGTCTTTAGAATGGCTGTGGTTTGGTAAGGATCCATATAGGAAATGGAAACTTTTAAAGGATGGTATTTTTTGAACTGGGCAATTGCCATTGGACCAAGTTCAAGGACAAGGTTGATTACTTCTTCCTGCTTATTTAGTTTTTCTAAAATCTTTTTCTTACTTACTCTTTTTTTCGTAGGGTGTGGTTTTACATTGGTGAGATTGTCGACAGGAAAAATCTTCTTCTTTCCTTCCTTTAAGTCAAAGCCTTCAATTAGCCATAGGCTTTTTTCACGGAAAAGGTGCAAGAGATAAATTGGATAAGACTTTATTATCTTCTCATCTTTGATGGTAATCAATAAATAGTTATCCAAAAGAAGGATTTGAATGAGTTTTTCTAACATAGGATGGGGGAGGTCTGACAGATCAAGTAGATCGGGATTATTGGGGTTGGTTCCTTCAAAAAGCAAAATTTGATTTAAGAGCACAAGGTCATCTTGCTGGTTTTCAGAAAGGAGACCCAGTAATTTTTCAGCTAAAGACTGACGACTCTTCAGATAGGGGAGTTGCTGATTTCTTGTGGCCATAAAGGCAATAAAAAGTGCTTTGATCTCATTTAGCAGAAGTACTTGCTAAGATAGTTGTCATCACCGACAATAATATGATCGAGAATTTTAATACCTAGAATGTTTCCCGCTGATACAAGTCACTTTGTGATCTCTTTATCTTCATGGCTGGGTTCGACAATACCACCTGATGGGTGGAAATGTCTATGTTGACTTACAAGCATGTTTAATTCCACAACTAACATGAAGTATTTCTGAATTCTATTGCTTATACAGCATTTTTCTCCTTTAAATGGAAAGAGACAGACTACTAAATTAGCTAGTCTGTCTCTTATTTTAATCCGTATAATTAATGATCTACTTGTCTTTTCCAAACTTCTGGTATCGTTTTACCTTTTTCTCCATCCCATTAGTTTGTCAAATTGTTGATTATGAACTTCATGTTATGCTTATACTTTTCGCCTGTTCTTTTTGTCGTATATCACAACGGTTACAATTGAAACAAGAACAATCACAGCATTTGCGGCAATGGTTCCCGCCCAAGTCATAGTCATGGTGCCAAAGATGGGGGATGCCGCATTGAACATTGTGTGGAATAATACACACATAAACACACGGCCTTTGCCTGATATTTTGTAGATTGCCCCGTTGAAAGACCGAAACGCCATGAGTTGAACTGCAAACATCCAAAAGTCAATGAGTCCCTCTCCGTGATTCGTCCCCGGAATGAAGAAGAGAGGGATATGCCATAAAGTCCAAATGATTCCAACAAAAGCAGAAGATAAAACAAAGCCATATTTTTTGTCAAGCTCAGGCTGCAATATGTACATCCAGCCAGCTTCCTCCAAGCCACCGATAATAAGATTGCCAGGCAGGGAAAGGAAGAACGTATAAAATGGAAGCCCCATTTCCGTGCGGCCTGAAACTGCAATATGTATCAAAAAATACAGTGCGAGCCCTGCAACAACGAACAAATAGAGAGATATGTTATTTTTGGGGTAAAAAACAGTTTTCAACCATTCCTTAAAATTTGCTATTTTGTTATTTTTCTTCAGAACGATATATGAAGCAATAGCGGGCGACAAAATATAGATTGCAAATGGAATATTCATCACGAATTGCTGTAACGAGTGAACCCAATTGTGAACCGAATATCCGAATTGCCCAAGAGCAATCAAAGCACCTGACACAAGATAGGCTATGCAAAATGTCAGTATCGTAAATTGTACTATGATTTTTTTGTCTGTCACGATTTCTCCACCTCACGTTTTGAAGTAGACATTAAATTTTAATGGATGGACGCTTTGACTTTTATCAACTAATGTTTGCTTTCTGCCAATTCAAAGTTGCGCTCCGTACAAAATATAAATAATCTCCACTATAACTTCATATTTGATGAATTTATTTTACTATAAAAGTATTCGGTCTGCACCATAATCTTGGTATCTATCCCATATCATAATAGAGTACAGTCTTTGTCTACTGCTTAGCAAAATTAACTCCATAATATCGGCTTTATACCTTCGATTCTTGTACAAACCTCATTTACTTATGATACGGTTCCCCCCGATTAATCCGAAATGCCCGGTACACCTGCTC
Source organism: Bacillaceae bacterium Marseille-Q3522 (assembly GCA_017898095.1). GTDB lineage: Bacteria > Bacillota > Bacilli > Bacillales > Cytobacillaceae > JAGKQJ01. The sequence continues at coordinate 21,215 of JAGKQJ010000030.1, forward strand.
AAGCAGGATCAGGCGCATTAATTGATGGGGGAAGGTCATTTTTGAGAAGGACAGCTTTTCGTTTGCCCGTTGGAGGACGTCGTCGCTCAGGCCAAGTGAACCGCCGATGACGAAAGCGATTTTGCTTTTGCCGTAGGTTGCGAGGTTGTCCAAAGCCGCGGCGAAGTCTTCCGAGGACTTCATGTTGCCTTCGATCGCTAATGCGATGACGTATGTATCCGGTTGGATTTTGCTTAAGATTCGTTCGCCTTCTTTATTTTTGACCTGTTCCATTTCCTGATTGCTTAAGATTTCCGGAGCTTTTTCGTCCGGGATTTCGTTGATCGTTAGCTTTGCATAGGTTGAAAGCCGTTTTATGTATTCATCGATGCCTTGCTTTAAGTACTTTTCTTTTAGCTTACCGACCGCGATAATGGAGATATTCACAAGTTACCCTCACTTTAAGAACAAGATATCCACAGGAGTTATCCACATATGCACATTTTCTATCCACATGTAGTAGGAGACCGTTCGTTCGACACAATATATATTTACCGTTTTTTGTATTATTCACAGGCTGTGGATATGTTTTTTGCTTCCGTTACTTTCTCTAATTCAGGGAAGGTTTCGGCTTCGTTAATGGCTGTATCCATTGCTATATCAACATGTTCGTCACAACTATAGATCGTTTCCCCATCTCATTCCTTTCACAAGTTTTCTTGCATTTGCGATCGTGTTGTGGATAACCTCTGTTTACCCTTTCATTAACTTATCCACATTTATTTTATCACATTCCTTCTTTTGCTTCTGCAAGTTTTCCACATGTTCATAAGTTTTCCTTGGCAATCCGGGCTTCTTCTGAAAATGGATTCCTAATTACGAAGAATTTTTTTAGGAGGGATAATCTTTCACTTCTTAGCAAAACGCAGATGGCAGATAAGCAATCCATCTGATCTCTTTAATTCTTAGCTTGCTGATCACGTTCAAACAAGAATACCACTTCTGGAACCTTCCCCAAAAAATTTTTATGTGAAAATGACAAATGCACCCAAGGTTCATTCTGATTCACAATATCCCATAACACGAAAAAAACCGGAAGAAGTTGGCACTCCTTCCGGCAGCTTTCCTATCTTATTAAATTCCTTCTTGTGATAAGTTTAAGGTTACTTCCTGTACTTCGCCCTGGCGGTAGAATTTGACTCTCATTTGGTCGCCGACTTGCTTTTCATTGTATAAATGCTTTCGCAATGCAATGACATCAGCGATTTTTTCCCCGTCCATTTCGATAATGACATCCATTTCACTTAATCCTGCCCGTGCGGCCGGTGTATTTGGTTCAACGGACTCAATTACGACGCCCTCTTTCACATCACTTGGAAGCTTCAATGTTTCTTGTTGATGGTACGCTGCAATCTCATTCAAATTGCGCAGCGTTACTCCCATTACCGGACGGATCACTTCCCCGTGCAGTTCCAGATCATTGATGATTGGTGATACCGTATTAATCGGAATCGAAAGACCGATCCCTTCTACGGCGCTTTGTGCGATTTTCATCGAATTGATACCGACGACCTGTCCGGCAATATTGACAAGTGCTCCGCCGCTGTTGCCCGGATTAATTGCAGCATCGGTTTGTAACACTTCGACTTGCCAGTCTTCCACCTGGTCACCATTAAGATCAATCGGAATCGTTCTTTCCACACCGGAAATAATCCCGTTTGTCACAGATCCGGAAAATTCAAGTCCTAACGGATTTCCGATGGCGATTACCGGTTCACCCGGTTTCAATTGATCGGAATTGCCAAATTCAGCGACCGTCTTAATATTTTCGCTTGATACTTCCAGTACCGCTAAATCGGTCCAAATATCTTCCCCCAGTAATTCTGCGGGCAGCTTGGTTCCATCTGAAAGTGTAACCTCAAGTTGCTGTGCACTATCGACAACATGCTGATTTGTGACGATGAAAGCAGAGTCTCCCTCTTTTTTATAAATAACCCCTGAACCGGTACCAATAGGCTGGTTTTCTCCATTTGACCAAAAGCTTGTTGATTGCAGATTTGTTATCCCGACGACAGCGTCAGCCGTCTTATCAACCGCTTCTGTTATATCCGTTGTCACATCTACTGACACATTTTGTGTCGGGACATTTCCCGGTTCATTTGTGTTTATGTTTGTATTTTCATTATCTGGCTGAACAGTATATGGAAGAATATTTAATTCGGAGAGCTGTGGAAGCGCCAGCAATACAATGATTGCGCCAACAATTGCTCCGATGAGTCCAGAAAAAAAAGAACCGCCCTTCTTCTGTTTTGGTGGCCGATATCGATTTTCATAATCTTGATCGTAATATCCCAATGCCATCATTCCTTTCAGCGTCTTCACTTCTACCCATTATTATACTCCCACGTTCTTAAAAATCTAAACATATAACCTGAATTTTAAATTCTTACGAGTTTGTTCATAGTTTTGTCTTCGATTATTCATATATTGACTATGTATATTTTTTATACCGCTGTTAAAACGGTTGGTTTTTTTGGATCAGTGTCATAGAGTAAAAATTGCTCACCGACTGCATAGCCTCTTGCTTCCAATGTTTGTGCGACGGACATACGCGCCAGATCCTTGAGGTTGTTGTCCAGGCTGAGATGGGCTAAATAAATCCGTTTTGTATGATCGCCGATGACATCGCTCATTGCGATTGCAGCGTCTTCATTGGAAACATGGCCAATATCACTTAAGATACGCCGTTTTACGTTCCACGGATATCGTCCCATTCGCAGCATTTGCACATCATGATTGCTTTCAAACACATACATATCTGCATCTGAAATCATCCCTTTCATCCGGTCGCTGACATAACCGGTGTCGGTAATAAGGACTAATTTTTTTCCTTCATGGTGAAAAATATAAAACATTGGTTCAGCGGCATCATGCGAAACCCCAAACGATTCGATATCTAACGAACCGAAGGTTTTTACGGTTTCCATATCAAAAGTAAATCGCTGTTCTGTCGGTATTTCCCCAATTAAATGATCCATCGCCTGCCACGTTTTTTGATTGGCATAAATGGGCAGTTTGAATTTGCGGGCAATCACACCCACCCCTTTAATATGGTCGATATGTTCATGCGTAACTAGAATGCCCGAGAGCTTTCCGATATTCCGGCCAATTTTTTGAAACAGACCATCCATTTGCTTGCCGCTTAAGCCTGCATCTACTAAAAAAGCATGTTCCTTCGTCTCTACGTAAATCGCATTCCCCGTACTCCCGCTGGCTAATACACTAAAATACAAAGACATGATTTCTTCACTCCACTATTATTTTCTCCTCTTCACTCAGCTGCACGACTTTGCTGTCGAAGGCATTAACATAGACATTTTTCTCATCATTTATTAGAAACCGCCATGCCGGTGTCAGTACCTGGGAAGTTGTTGAATATTGGACAAATGTATAATAGCCCGGCTCTACACTTGTGATCTTACTTTGCGGCAACAAATCGCCATTATTATATACGGACTCCAAGGCTTTCATCGGCTGAATCAACGTATCGTCTTCTTCTGTCATCTCTTCAATTTCTTCTAAATAAGTCTGATGGTAGCTGACAATTTCCTGATCTGTGTTCAGATAGAATGTCAACTTCCCGTTTGCGTTATTAAAAAATGGCTTGTCGTTATAAACCTGATAGAGTGTAATTTCTCCCTGATTGACTTCCCACAAACGATACTGATTACCATATAAAATATTAGCCTGAATAAAAGCAGTAAATTGTTGTAAATCAATTGGATTATTTAGCTCTATTGGTTCCTCAAAAAATGAAACCAATGTTGTTTCATTACTTATGGAAACATTTTGATTTTTAAATTTACCATTTTGTTCTTCTGTTAAATCATCATTAGTAAATTTTTTGGGAGTAGCACTTAAATATTGACCATGCTTTGGACCTGATGGCATTTTCACATATTCGATTTCTGCCGCTTTTAATTGATTTTCAAACGTCGGGTTTTCAGGAATCTCAAATTGGTTCAAATCTCTTAATTTTACAAATTCATATATTAAATAGACATCAAGCAGGAGGAACGTAACAATAAAAATTGTTTTTATTCTACTCCAATCCAAGATTTTCGCCTCCTTGCTCATGCTGTGATAATATAATCCATCGATTATTATAACGGAAATACCAGGCAGGCTCTAATTTAACGAGCTGTTCGCTTGCTACTCTTGTCATCTGGTAACCAATCACCATGTCCTGGAGGAGCTCGGGATTAAAATCTTTAATATTTTTAACCATTTCATAAGCTTCTTCTCCGGATGGAACGATCGTTTCACCTATCTTATTCTGTATTCCAAGGATAAAATTATTACGCTTGTATTCATAAATTTCTTCATTTCCCCAGGCAACCCCTATTTCTGACAGTCCATTCTCGTTAAAGACTGGATAGCCATCCGTATTATATAATCGAAATCGCACGGATTGTCTCAATTCATTCAGTTCCACATATCTGTACAGATCCGTCCAACCGCCATGATCATTGATAAAATCAATGCTTCTTTTGAGAATACCATGTGTACTGGTTCTTTGATTTTCCTGTTCCGGTTTAATGTAGGATACGATATTTTGATCTTTTTGCACTCTCATTAAGCTTGTACTATCTGAATATTCCTCCCCGAAGGCAATAAAATTTTTTTGTACAAGGCTTGGATCGCTGAACAAAGCATCCCTAAATTTTGCTGAATCTATTTCATTGCGGATGTATTCATATTTCATTAACTTCGTTTCTTGTTCCGGTAAATAAATCGTCCGTTGCTCAGCTACTGTTACCGGAAAATACTTTGTAAACTTTTCATTATTTTGAACGTCATTGTAGAAGCCGCTCCTAAAGTTTGTGATAAACGCAGCCGGTACAAGACTTTGATATATATTTTTTGTTTTCGTGTCTAAAAAATATACCATTCCATGACTATTATCGACTTCCATCCTGATCACAATCTCGTCAAATTGTAATGCAGGAGGATTGTTATCCTTTAATTGTAGAACAGAACGATATAAATCCATTGGCACTGTATTGGGGAAAATAATTTCAACCATCCCGTTTTCTTGGGAAAAAGTATTGAAATTCTCAACTTGTTGCGTTATGTTAGTAATTTCTTCATAAGTCCAGCCGCTTATTGAATCAATCATTTTACTGATTAAACCGCTGTTAATTGTTCCATAATGTACATCATCTGCATGGAAGATAACCTTATTCGGCCTGACAATTGATTTCTCTTCTTGCGTTTTACTAATCGTCACGCCCTGGACAGTATTCTTACTTTTTAATTCTTCCAGCTTCGGCTGATAGGTCCACAAGTTAAATGTCAAAATGACACTGATAGCAACCAATACAATTAACAAAATTGATTTTATTTGCTCATATCTCATAGCCATTCATCCTCTTCAGAACGTACATAAGGGAGACTAAAAGAGATCGTTGTGCCGCGATCTTCCTGGCTGGATGCCCATATTTTCCCTCCATGAGCCTCGATAATCTCCTTCGCAATTGCGAGTCCAAGTCCGGTTCCGCCAAGTTTTCTCGATCTTGCTTTATCCACCCGATAAAAGCGGTCAAAAATGCGTGCAATATTTTTCTTCGGAATTCCCACTCCCTGATCGGTTACGCTGATAATAATTCTTTCTTCTTCTTCCTTCAATGAAAATGTTATTTTTCCACCTTTAGGAGAATATTTCAATGCATTTGAAATCATATTGTCCAACACCTGTGTCATTTTATCCGGGTCAATTTCAACAAACGCACTATTAAAAGGAAGTTTTCTTACAAATGAAATGTTTTGATCCTTCGTAAATTCAAAACGGTCAATGATTCGATTATAGAATACCACAAAATCAACAATTTCTTTTGTTAAGTGGTCGTCTTTACTATCCATTTTTGAGAGCTGCAGCAAATCGTTCACAAGCCGGATCATCCGTTCTGTTTCATTTTGCGTAACCTGCAAAAATTGCGGTGCAATTTCTTTATCCTCCCAGGCACCTTCAGATAATGCTTCTAAATAACTTCTCATCGTCGTTAACGGCGTCCGCAATTCATGGGAAACATTCGCAACAAACTCCCGCCGTTCCATTTCAATTTGCTCTTGTTCCGTAATATCATGCAGTACGGTAATTAAACCATTGACAAATCCGGTTTCTTTTTGAATAACAGAAAAATTTGCCCGCAGAATATAACGTTTTTCATCCGTACTAAAATCTAATATGACGGACTCTCTTTCCGAAAGTAATTCATCAAAGCTGTACTTCTCTTTTATATTCAATAAGGAAACAATCGGAGTGGACAAAACGGTTTCACGTGAAACATCCAACATTTGTAAAGCTGGATCGTTGATTAAAATGACCCTGCCTTTCCGGTCTGTGGCGATGACACCGTCTGTCATATAGGCTAGTACGGAAGATAGCTTACGCCGCTCCCCTTCGGTTGTGGCCTGGGCATCCTGAATCTTTTTCGTTAAGTTGTTAAAGGTCTCGGCAAGTTGTCCAATTTCATCTTTTCCGTATACCTTTACTTTGCGGGAAAAGTTCCCTTTTGCCATCGCCAACGCTTGTTTCCGCATATCAGAGATCGGTCTGGAGATGGTCTGTGCCAATAAAATACCTAATCCTGCAGTCACAACTAAAGCAATTGCCGTTCCTGTGGAAAAAATACTATTGATTTGGTTCATCTGTCCATAGACATTTTCGATTTTCGAAACGATATAAGTGGCACCGATCACTTCACCTTGCGATTTAACCGGTGTTGCCAGCACCCAAATCCGGTTGCCGTTTTCTTCGTCAAACATATTTAATTCTTCTTGCTGTTCTCTAACAATGGCGAGGCGAATTGTTTGATCCATCGTTCGCTGGCCGATTATCCCTTGCCGGTCAATGTTCGATGTCCCGATAATTTTTAGTGCCTTGTCCACCACCATCACTTCTGAAATGTCTGCGGAGCGGTAATCACTTAACAGATTCCTGATATCTTCCACCAGTGTAGGATCGCCTTCATCCTCCTGACGTTCCCTGACAAATTGTTCTTCAACATAGTAATTAAGAATATTTTCTCTATCTTCAATCGACGATTTAAAATTTTCTTTCAACGTTGATTCAAGCTGGCGGACAAAATAGACTCCGATCAGTTGCATTGCAATGAGCAACAGCAACATGTAAATAAGTACAAATTTCAAATGAATCGAGCGGAAAAAACCAACTTTGTTCATTGTCTATCGTTACTCCTGTTCAGGATTTCGCAAATAATAGCCGACACCCCTTCTCGTAACAATCCAATTTGGATGACTCGGGTTATCTTCAATTTTTTCACGCAGCCGTCTCACCGTTACATCTACCGTTCGCACATCTCCATAATAGTCATAGCCCCAAACGGTTTGTAATAAATGCTCCCGCGTCAAAACTTGTCCAATATGTTTTGCTAAGTAGTGCAGCAGTTCAAACTCCCGGTGCGTCAATTCAATTTTTTCGCCTCTTTTGGAAGCAATGTAGGCGTCCGGATGAATGACAAGCGACCCAATTTCGATTTCGGTTGATTCCTCTTCACTTGCAGGGGCAGCCGCTTGTTGATGCCGCCTTAAATTTGCTTTTACTCTGGCAATTAATTCTCTCGTACTAAAAGGTTTTGTCACATAATCGTCTGCCCCTAATTCAAGCCCGAGCACTTTGTCGATTTCAGAATCTTTTGCTGTCAGCATAATGATCGGCATCTCATGTTTTTTGCGGATTTCACGGCATACTTCCATGCCATCCTTTTGCGGAAGCATAATGTCTAGTAAGACGAGATCCGGATTCACTTCATCTACCATTTCGACTGCCTTATTTCCATCATAAGCACAATATACTTCAAAGCCCTCTTTTTTTAAATTGAATTGTAAAATATCTGCAATAGGTTTTTCATCATCGACTACAAGGATTTTCTTATCCATACCCTTTACCCCTTTTCTCTTTTGTTGATTGACATCACTCTCAAGTATTGTCTATTTTTTTGTCAATTAGCATCATTATTATTACCAATCCATTTTTTCTGTAATATTTTTTCTCTCGCTTGCAATACATCATTGATTTTTTTAATTATAATTTTACTTTATCATTTTCTTTCCGATAATTCATCTTTTTGCAAGTTTACGGCAAACTTTTAACCATCATACAGTAAATCCGGCTAAAAATTTTCCCAATTTCAAAATCTATACTTGAAAACATGTCTTTTTTTAAAAGAAAAAGGATTGACCCGATCTAAAAATGACTTTTTTCCGCCATTTTATGATGTGGTCATCCTTTTTTCAGTTCTATTTACTTGTCATAATTTATTTGGGAATATTCACTATAAAGTGAAATGTTGGTGATTTTGAACATCCTCTATAAAGCAAATTTTTACTTAGCGTATATACGATAACGGGTTTTCTAAACTGCCGTTTTTATATATTTCAAAATGCAAATGTGTTCCTGTAGAATCTCCTGTGGAACCCATCACGCCAATCGGCGTGCCTTTTGAAACAGTTTGACCGGTATGAACATTTATAGAAGACAAGTGTGCATAAACTGTTTGAAAACCATTGTTATGATTTATAACAATTTTATTGCCGTAATCTCCATCCCATCCAGCAGATACAACTGTTCCATTGTCTGCTGCTTTAATCGTCAAATTGCCTGGTCTGGCAATATCAATCCCTTTATGGAGCCTGCCATTACGGATTCCCATTTTGCTTGAAACATAGCCTCCTGATGTTGGCCATGAAAATTTTCCTTCGCCGCGGGATGGAATTACCTTCGTGCCCTTTAACGTAATTTGACTGACTGGTTCCAGTAAAATCTGTTCCTGCTTTACTTCCTCGTTGATTGCTTGTCCATTTTGTTCAGTAATGACTGCAAGCTTTATCTTTTCACCATTCTTTCCTTCTTGCTGCAGCTTTGTTTCGCCTTTAAGCAGCGTATTGTCTTCCACCGTTTCTTGTGCATATGGAATCGTTTCTTTTTTATTTACTTCTCTCGTAATGATAACATCGATAAATGGTTTTATTGCTGTAATATTTATTTCTTGGTCAATATGTAAAATAGACTCCGCGGTTAATTCTGGATTAAGGATAAGTAATTCCTGAAGCTTCAAACCGTAGTCATTAGCTATTTTCCCGAGAACATCGCCTTCTTTTACTTTATATTTTTTTTCTTCCAGTGTCCCCTTTTTTAACAGAGAGACTGCTTGCTCTATTGAAAAAATATTTTTCGGGGAAGCTTTTTCCGTTGAAATTGAAACTTTTTTCGAAAATGTTACGTCTAATATACGAGATTGATTTTCTTCCAATGGGGGCAATGAATCATTATTATCCTGATTTAATCGTGATTCTAGCTCCTCCAGCTCTTTTTCAGAAACATATTGCAACTTTATTTGTTTTATTACATTCTCAGCCATTTCTTTATTTGGCAAATAAACGGCGGGTGTTCCGTCAATGATGATTGCAACTGCTTCTGCTTTCATTTCTAAATTACCAAGTACTTCAATTACCTTCGCAGGATTTGTCACTGTGTTAGGGTGAAATATTATTTCAGGCAGATTTTTTTTCAGAATAGTTTCATTTTCATTTTGTTGATTGACATATACAGAGTTCCCAATATTGTCGCTCTCCTTGTCTTGAATACTTGCAAAAGTCTGATTTTTCACCCCGACAGTTGAGAAGGCTGCAATTGTCAATACAGTAAAGGCAGTCATTTTCACCCGATTCGTGAGATTATGTATGTTCTTCATTTGTTTCCTCCTATTAAGCAGGTAAAACTTTATGTAGTCATAAATACCTATTTAACTTTATCATATTTTTAATAGAAATTGAGCTATGCACCTCTAATGTAATAGAATTGTAGAAATGCTGTCATACTACTGCAAAATTCGACGCTTTTTGCACATTCTTTGTAAAAGTTTCTGGAATTTTTTACGGAAAATATGAAGGAAATCTATGAGGGGGTTTCCCGCAGCAAGACTGCGCTAAATCAAGCGGGAGTCTCTCAACGTTGTCTTTGCAGAAAATAAGGGGGGATCAACCGTGTAAATTAATGGTTGCACATCAAATATCAATTGCAGTTGAACGAACTCGTTGAATAAAGATTTAATTCACTATATATTAGAAACAAACAGTTACTTTTCCTTCCATATGTATCAAGCAGACTCCTGGTTTCCCCATAAATCAATACTTTACTTCTATCTACTTTATTCGACACTATTCTACATGATTAATAACTGAAAATTGCCCAGGAAATAATCACAGGAAGTCGGAAATTGTCTGGTGATCACTTTTCATCCATTTGTAATCATTGGGGAAATAGATTATGTAAGTTCGTTTAAGTTTTAAAAATCTATTTTGCTTTCGTTATGAATGATGCTCTTAACTTTAATAAATTGGTTTTTCTGAATTTATCTTTTAACGAAAAAAAGAGCAGCAAGTGAAATTTCCTACTCCTTTTCTACCTTCTATTCATTTCTTTTATTGAATGAAAATAATATTTTTATCCGGAGTTTGTGATCCCAGCGGGTCATGTTTGTTTAGTTCCGAAAAAAGAATATCATCCATTTGACAATTGGTTCCCATAAGTTTGGATATTCTTGTTTGATTAATTGCTTTACTTGTTCTACAGGAATATCACTTAAATGATCAGTCGTTGATTGAATTGTTTCTACACCTTTAACGACATCTCCAATGGCTATATGACCATTCGCATATCCGCCAATTGCGACATGTGATGCAATTGCACATCCTTATACAAGAACATACATAAAAAAACCGGCACTCAACCAAATATGGTCTTGTTCCGGTTAGTCTTTTTTTCTTCAATATTTAGTTTTTGACGTTACCGCCACGGGCTCATCACAACATTCGTTTGTGTACGATCCGGCCCGACAGAAAAAATCGACAGCGGAATGCCTGTTAATTGGGAAACCCGTTCAATATAGTGGCGGGCATTGGCCGGCAGTTCCGATAACGTACGGCAGCCGGTAATATCTTCTGTCCAGCCCGGCAGCTCCTCATAGACAGGCTCGCATTCTGCCAGCACTTTTAAACTTGCCGGAAATTCTTCGATCACTTTCCCGTTATGCTGATAAGCGACACATATTTTTAGGGTTTTAATACCGGTTAATACATCAACGGAGTTTAAAGATAAATCCGTAATTCCGCTTACTCGGCGGGCGTGACGGACGACGACACTGTCAAACCAGCCAACGCGGCGCGGACGGCCGGTCGTAGTTCCATATTCTCGTCCGACTTCACGAATGCGGTCGCCGGTTTCATTGGTAAGCTCTGTCGGGAACGGTCCGTCGCCGACACGCGTTGTATAAGCCTTTGCGACACCGACAACATGGTTGATTTTTGACGGTCCGACACCGGAACCGATCGTGACTCCGCCTGCGACAGGATTAGAAGATGTCACAAACGGATAGGTACCCTGGTCAATATCGAGCATAACCCCTTGTGCTCCTTCAAATAGCACACGGCGGCCTTCGTCAAGAGAATCGTTGAGGACAACCGACGTGTCACATACATATTGCTTCACCTGCTGCCCGTACTGGTAATACTCGTCTAAAATATCATCCAGCTGAAAACCGTCTGTTTCATAAAAACGTTCCAGGAGACGGTTTTTTTCTTCCAGATTACGGATTAATTTTTCTTTAAAGACATCATAGTCTAATAAATCAGCGATACGGATTCCGATACGGGCTGCTTTATCCATATAAGCCGGACCAATGCCTTTTTTTGTTGTGCCTATTTTGTTCGCACCTTTACGGGCTTCATCGATTTCATCTAATTTCAAATGGTACGGCAGAATAACATGAGCACGGTTGCTGATCCGCAGATTATCAGTTGCCACACCCTGCTTGCTGATTGCAGCCAGTTCTTCTACGAGTGCTTTTGGATCTACAACCATTCCATTTCCAATCACACTTATTTTTTCTTTATAAAAAATTCCAGAGGGAATTAAATGTAATTTATACGTTTTTCCATTAAATCGAATGGTATGACCTGCATTATTTCCGCCTTGATATCGGGCAATGACTTCTGCATTTTCGGAAAGAAAATCGGTAATCTTCCCTTTGCCTTCATCTCCCCATTGTGTTCCCACTACTACTACTGATGACATGTAAAAAAG
>JAGKQJ010000310.1 GCA_017898095.1 Bacillaceae bacterium Marseille-Q3522
TTTCACTGGTAGAGTAAAATAAAATTTTTGTTAAAATTATATCACTTTAGTCCTATTTTTTCCTTGGGGAAGGTATTTGCTTATTTGCAAACAAGCATAATACGACGGGTAAATTTTCTCTGTACCAGCTTTGCTATGAAATGGAGCAGATTGATATGTGGAAATGGCTTCATTCAGCCACCGGAGCCGAACAATTCGAAACTCAAAAAGCAGCTTGACCAACAGGGAATAAGTTTAAAATGCATTCTTATTCGGCTTTATGACCTTAACAGCCGACCGCTGGAGCTGATCATAGATTGTCCCCATTCCAAGTGATCATTTTTTTAATAGGTTATCATAGAAGTAAACAGGATTTCATTGAAAAACTGCTTGACATTGCTATTTGAAAAAAGCTACAATAGAATTTGTGTAAAATAGTGCAGCCTATGTGAACACCTTGATGTTCGTATTTTGTTCCTCAAAAATATTTTGATGGGGTATTGTGTAACTCCTTAGCTGCTGGAGCGAAGGTACCGGAAACAAAATAGTTATCATGCCGTGACACGTCTGTTTTTATTTTACCAAATAAAAACATGAAGGAGGAGTCTCTTTTGGCTCGATATACAGGTCCAAGCTGGAAAATATCCCGTCGTTTAGGTATTTCCTTAAGCGGAACGGGTAAAGAATTAGAAAAACGGCCATATGCCCCGGGGCAACATGGTCCAAACCAACGCAAAAAAGTTTCTGAATACGGATTGCAATTACAGGAAAAACAAAAGCTTCGCCATATGTACGGATTAACAGAACGTCAATTCCGCAATCTTTTTGATAAAGCGGGCAAACAATCCGGGATCCATGGTGAAAATTTCATGATCCTGCTTGAATCCCGTTTAGATAACATCGTTTATCGATTGGGTCTGGCACGTACGCGCCGCCAAGCACGCCAACTTGTTACACATGGTCACATTCTTGTTGACGGAAAACGTGTTGATATTCCATCATACAGATTACAACCTGGCCAAACAATCGGCGTTCGCGAAAAATCCTGCAACTTGGATATCATTAAAGAAGCAATCGAGGTAAACAACTTTGTTCCTGATTTCTTAACCTTTAATGAAGAACAATTAGAGGGCAGCTTTACCCGCCTACCGGAACGTTCCGAGCTTCCGGCGGAAATTAACGAATCCCTGATCGTTGAGTTCTATTCACGTTAAGCGAAGTGTTTCTTAAATAGCAAAGATAAAACCCTGGAAACGTCCATATACCAATGTTTTCCAGGGCTTTTGTTTTCAGCTTTGTAGAATTATTACTTTCTACATATTTAGAGTTTCAACTATTTCATTAAATATCTCTTTATACTTTTTTACCAGTTCTTCATGAGTTGTTTTTCGGCCTTTCTCGAAAACAATGTCATATGAGATTCTTTGTAATTCATCGAATTCTGTTGTCATACCTCTTTCTGAGATTTCCTTTTCGAAAAAATTCACATAATGAAGTGTTGCATTTGCTAACGTTGATTCGGCAGATTCTTTATCACTAAAATTAGATCGATATTCAGAATTAGGCTTCCAATAATTGTGAATAGTTTGAATAAAAGTTTCAAAGCTGGTATATTCCGAAACTTTAACCTCATATGATTTGATATCAGCATACCGTTCATTTGTTTTATTTTGATAAGTTGAGTTTTGTTTTATTGATTGTTCTATTGAAGTAAGTTCGATATCTTGTTCAGAAAAACTTTCGTCTGCTCTCGTCAAAGAGTAACCTATAAACGTGGATACTGCGACGACAAATAAAACAATTAAAGGCATGGATCTTAACATTCTTTCCTCCTTTTTGCATTTTATTCCCAATAAGTATACCATGTTAAACTTACATAAGTAAATCAATTGTAAGATGAAACAAGGTTTTAATATACTAATGTACACTCACGTGGATAAATTGGAAATCAACCAAGCGTACCTTGATTCTCCAATCCGATAAAACAGGAAGCATTCAAACAGAACCTTGAAATGATAAAAAAAGATGAATTTTTTTGATATACATAAAGGAGTACACAACAAATTGTCGAAATAAGTAAGTAACAACAAAACTTAAAGATTGAATACTCTCTATGATTATTTATTGCTGAATTTCAAGAAATATATTTTTTGAACTTCCCCATCAATTTGAAGTCTTATCTCGGCTATTAACATGGCTCCCAACTTCGATATGGTTTCGAAGTAGTAATTTTTTGGAAGTTCGGTTGAACTTATGATGTATAAAGTAAAAATCACAACAGATAAAAAAACTTACAAGGCACAAGCACGAGGATCAAAAGTTTGGAAGATTATATTATGGTCAGTCCCCAAAAACGGGGAAATTATTAAAAAAGTTGTACTTAGCCATAATATATAGTGCTTTTCACTTCGTTTTATCATCTATATGTTGTGATCGGAATGTAAT
>JAGKQJ010000311.1 GCA_017898095.1 Bacillaceae bacterium Marseille-Q3522
CCATATAAGGGAGTAAAGAGTTTTTCGAGCAGCGAAGTTCCATCTATTTTGTGAACGAACTGGTGTTTCATTTGAATCCATATAGTCACCTCCAAAATTATTTCATCCTCTACTTATTTATGTTACTTTTATACAGATAAACAAGAAACAGAAAATGAAAGATTAATTTTTTTCTCCAAATTTTCTCGAGGTTTATATGTTCTTATAAAATAATCTTCATAGATCGGACTCGAATACTTTGTCAACACCCTCACCATCCAAAACTGGCCAATATCTAAAACTCCTTACGTTATTCTAAAGTGAACTCGTTTCAGCCAATTCAAAAACTAGGGAAATCAGGCGGGTCTCTAACCCCACCTGAATAAAAATTCTCATCTACGTTACGTTTTAGAGGTGAAAGTCTTCATCTTTCAAGCATAAAAAGATAAGGTTAAAATGCCCAGTCCCCGTTACGGAATACTGGTACAACTGTACCATCTTGTTTTATTCCATCGATGTTCATTTCCGCGGAACCGATCATAAAGTCAACATGAACGTCAGACGTATTCATCCCATGTTTTTGCAGCTCTTCCTGACTCATCTCCGTACCGCCCTGAATCGTTGTCGGGTATGCCGCACCAATCGCAATGTGGTTGGAAGCATTCTCGTCAAATAGCGTATTAAAGAAAGTAATGCCGGATTGGGAGATTGGCGACGGATCAGGAACGAGCGCAATTTCTCCCAGCCCTGTGGCGCCTTCGTTTTCATTTACCAATTTCTTTATCGCTTCGTCGCCCTTTTCCGCAGAAATACTGACAATTTTCCCGTCTTTAAAATGAACTTCAATTCCTTCAATTAAAGTACCGGCATAGCTTAACGGTTTTGTACTGCGCACAACCCCTTCCATGCGGCGTGTATCCGGAGAGGTGAAGACCTCTTCTGTCGGCATATTGGCAATGAATTCATCGCCTTTGCGGCTGAAACTTTCCGCACTTGCCCAAATATGATTTTTCGGTAATCCTAGTGTTAAATCCGTTCCCGGTGCATTATAGTGTAACGCATCGAATTGAATTTCATTTAATTTAGCAGCTTTTTCTTTCAGCGTCTTTTTATGTTTTTCCCAAGCAGCTACCGGATCATCTTCATAAACACGGCATGTTGTAAAAATCTGATCCCACAGCGCATCTACTTGTTCCTCCACAGTTGCTAGATGCGGGAAAACTTTTGCTGCCCAGCCGGTACCCGCTGCTGCGGCAACCGTCCATTTGATATCATCATTGAGCGTGGCAAGCCGCTGCGCACGGAAAGCCTTACTTGCCTTATTTTGATAAGCAGCTACTTTTACGGGATCCACTTCATCAAGCAAACCAGGATCACTTGTTAAAATCGAAAGGCGGCTTACTTTGTGATTCAATACATGATCCTCGGATTCGGCAATTTTATAATCCGGAATATCGGTTAAAACTTCCTCTGACTGATTTAAGTAATTGTATTTCGTGATTTCATCGTCAGACCAAACAACAATCACATTTTCTGCTCCTAAAGCATACGCTTCTTTGACAATGAGACGTGCTAATTGCGCCTGATCGACGGTAATCGTCATTTTCACCCAATCACCAGGTTGCACATTAATTCCTTTTGCAACTAATAATTTCGCATACTTTTGTAAATTCTTTTCGAAGTCTGGTAATACCATTCTTTTCCCTCCATATTCTTTTGCTGTACTGGTCGAATTTATTATACCATTCTATATTGGTTTCTTTATTCAGAAAAGGCCATGGTTGCGAATACGGTTCAACAGTAATGGTAAATAGTCTTTCATGGAAAATTTTTCATTACTTTCAATGAACAAAATTATGACCCATAAAAATCATGTTGCCTGTGTTTGCTGCATGGGCTAAAGCAAACAGAAATTGGCTGAAAACTCATATAAAATCATGTTATCTATGCTGTTTTTCGAGAGATGAACATTTGAAAAGGAAGCAGTCAAATTACTTCCTAAAGCAACGTCATCTGCTCTATTGTACAAAAGATGTACTATTCCAATAATCCCCTAAAAAAATGACATCTGTTCTGATTCTCCCAGCCGTTCAACGGCAATCGGTTCACTAGAAGTAGTCATAGTGAAGCCATTTCTGTTTCCAATCATCCTCTATTATGACTTTTCCACCTGATTCCCAGAAGTTTCAGCTTGCGGTAACGCTACTATTTTCCTCATTTATTATCAGCTATATAATCAGGAATTTACAAGTTTCCTCATTAATGTTGACATATGCTTATATATTTTCGACTTTTCCATCATTTTCGTTCAATTTCAGCATTTTTTAATTAGGTTTTGTCCATTACGTTTTATACATTGCTTAAATTTTACTTTTTTTATAAGAAAGAAATACTATTTATC
>JAGKQJ010000312.1 GCA_017898095.1 Bacillaceae bacterium Marseille-Q3522
CTATAAGCACACTCTTTCACCTATATAATTTGGCACTGTTATATTTACATCTATTTCTTTTATATAGATGATAAAAGTTCCTGGCTAATGAAAAAGAAAAATGGAGTAGATCGAGGCGACTATCTCCAACCTCTCACACCGTGTCTACAGTTCCATATACGGCAGTATGATTATTGATGAAAAGGAGGGAACGACCTTAAGTGAGGGGACTGCTAATGAATCAGTTGAAGTTGAACAATTTTTTATCGCAGATTAAGGGGCAGTAATACCCCCACCTCAAAAATGGAGGTAATACCAGTCATTTTAGGTAGGGGATAAACTGCCCCTAAAAGCCCGATTGGTGAAATAAGATTTTTCTTAGAGCTTCAGCTCTTAGAAAAATCAATCGGGCTCCGCGCGACTAACCATCAGTGGGGGATGAAAGAAAACCCCCACTGATGGAAGTTTCACTTTATAAATAATGGAGATAAATAGCCTTCCTTGGAGGAATGGTTGAGGATGATTCCAGAAAATAGATAAATATGGATTGTCCATCAATTGCTGTTGCCGATCAGTTGTTCTTTTTTAAACAACTTGATTTCTTCGGTAAACTTTATTCCGTTCCTTTATAACGCATCCGTTTCGCAAAAATGTTTTAAGCATTGGTATATTCTTACTGCTAGTGCTGCCGATATAATAGCTAGCCTTAAAATAATTTTTCAACATCCATAAAGCCTGGTAATGTAGTTCCCTGCTTTTTCCCTTGTTTCTTTCTGCCGGGATTATTCCAAAATAAAATAATCTCCCTTCCTCTCTGGTCCCTGGCTCCATATGCGGCATCACAACTCCGATTGGGTTTTCTCCTTCGAAGGCGACGACACATGAATCTTTATAATTCGCTCCCAGTTCTTTTTGCACACTATTCATCAGTTCCTCCATGTTTAAAGCGGAGGATGGGTTCAGCGTATTCTGCATGGACTTTTCCCATATCCGAACGAATTCTTCTTTTTTCAAAGAATTCAATGATTGAAAACGAAAATCAGTTTTTTCATACGAAACGGTACTAAGTTTCTTATATACATTTATCCTTTCGTCAGTAAAGCGAAAACCATTGTTTAAAAGAAAACTGCCAACCTGTTTCGGAAATTTTTCGTTTACAAGGATACTCAGGTTTGGTGCCGCCTTTATTTGCGGATCCTGCATTAAAAATCGGAGCAATTCTACCATGTTTTCCGTTTCCAATAGAGCTGTATCCTCAATGGTAATAAAGTTCTCCCCACTTACGAATTTGACAGTATTATATAGCGTTTGCTGCTTCGAAAGTTTTTGCTGCTGCCTAGATGGTTTCTTTTCTTCGTATTTTCCCATTTTCCTGCCCTCATTTAAAATCTTGATTTTCAGAGGAAGCAAATTACCTTCCTCCATTGAAAGAAGCGCACTCGTTTTGCTTCATAACAAAGATAGAAAAATCAACAAATTTCTAACCCACTTCCCATGGTTACTTTTCACTACACTTGTTCAATAAAAAAGCCATCTCTCAATTACGAGAAATGGCTTTACTTTTACGTTTAACAAGCTCCCAACCGGGCTCGAACCGGTGACCTCTTCCTTACCATGGAAGTGCTCTACCTGCTGAGCTATGGAAGCACCCACTCAAAATTTTTATGGCTCCGCAGGTAGGATTCGAACCTACGACCGTTCGGTTAACAGCCGAAT
This sequence comes from Bacillaceae bacterium Marseille-Q3522, assembly GCA_017898095.1. Taxonomy (GTDB): domain Bacteria; phylum Bacillota; class Bacilli; order Bacillales; family Cytobacillaceae; genus JAGKQJ01. The sequence continues at coordinate 1,696 of JAGKQJ010000312.1, forward strand.
GCTCTACCACTGAGCTACTGCGGAATATGTAAAAATATATAGCAAATAGCCTGGCAACGTCCTACTCTCACAAGGGGAATCCCCTTACTACCATCGGCGCTAAAGAAGCTTAACTTCCGTGTTCGGGATGGGAACGGGTGTGACCTTCTCGCCATCGCCACCAGACTATTTTTTCAAAAGACACTATTAATTATACTGTCTTTTTCCTTTTTTTCAAGAGAATTTTATAAATTTGTTCCCTCAAAACTAGATAATGTTTTTGGAAGAAGAACACATTTCCGGTAATCTGCCTTTTTGTTTTGCTTTGGTGGCTGTAAAAGCCGCCTCCGTTTTTCTTGATCCAGCTCCGGGCGCTAAACCGTACGGCTGTTTCACCATTTGAATCGAAGGCAAACTGCGCCTTCGGTCCAAATGCCTCCAACATCCTATCGGTTTGACCAAGCGCCCTCCGCTTTTCTTGATCTAGCTCCGGCGTCTAGCCGCTCGAGGTCTTAAGCCAAGCAACGTTAAAGTCAAAAAGCGGACTTTATCGTTGCTCGTCTTAAGCTTGTCGCGGCTGTTCAAGACGCCTCCGCTTTTCATTTTGGTTAAGTCCTCGATCGATTAGTATCTGTCAGCTCCACGTGTCACCACGCTTCCACCCCAGACCTATCTACCTGATC
>JAGKQJ010000313.1 GCA_017898095.1 Bacillaceae bacterium Marseille-Q3522
GACGCTCATTGAGTCACAAAGGGACGCCTTATGACAACGCCGTCGCAGAGGCTACGTTCAAGACGATTAAAACTGAGTTTATCAGTAACCGCGTTTTTCCTAACCAACAAGTACTTGATCTTGAATTTTTTGACTATGTGAACTGGTTTAACAACATCCGAATACACGGTTCACTAGATTACCAGACACCGACTGAATACAAGTTGACACACCTTTAAAAAATTGTTCGATTTAGTGTTGACATACCACACGAAGGGGCTTTATCTCTTCTGTTCCTTGATTTGATGATGCACGGTTCATTTGGCGTTGGCGTTTGATATACCGAACGACATCGCTAAATTCAGTTGCACTATAGATCCCTTTATGTACACATTCCTTTAAAGCATCGTTTCCGATAACTGGTTCAGATTCAAGCATTTTTGATATCAACTGAAGTTGATCGCGAATATATCGTGGATACCTTCGGTGAATTTCCTTCAGGTAATCATGAGCTAATTCCACATCTTCAAATTTCTCTGCAACACTGGCCAAATAGGCAGGGATTCCTTTATTGCGATCACGTGTATGTTGGCGGTCTTGAATCAATTTTCCTTTTTCATGACTAATTTTATGATCGGCAATCACGGGACCTTCCTTTTCTTCTCAGACAACTAAGTGATTTCCATCCGTTTGTATATAGTAAACTAAAAGTGGGCCACCATAGTCATTGAAAATTCCCCCAGTATATAATATCCCTGCAAGAGGTAATTTCATAATGTGGGGAGCTTGGAGAGTTGATTACATTGAATAATAAGCAAGATGTTTTACTAATGTATTTAAGGGAGGGAAAATTACAAAGAGAGATTGCGAGAGTAACAGGGATTGATAGAAAGACAGTTAGAAAGTATATCAAGGAATAAGAGGAAAAAAAGAACAAATTGAACAGTCTAATAATTCCATACACACTGGGGAATTGATTCAGGAGCTAGTTGAAACTCCTAAGTATAAAAAGAGAATGCGTGTAAGAAGGGTGATGACACCGGAAATTGAACAAAAGATTAAAGATCATCTTCGAGAAATTGAGGAAAAACGGCAAAGGAGGCTTTTATTAAAGGATCTTACTCACTTGGAGACATATGTGAATTTGATTGGGGGAAGTAAAAGTTGAAATGAAAGGCAAGATGACTAAGCTCCAAATGGCAGTGTTTACCTCAGCCTTTGGAAATTATTGGATGTCCTGCTTATTTACAAAACAAAAGATGGAATGTTTTCAAGTAGCGCATGCCCGATTTTTTTCAAGATACAGGTGGAGTATATCAAACGATGGTGTATGACAATATGCGGGTTGCTGTTAATCGCTTTGTCGAATACTTATCAACACGCACGTTTTGGATACGAGCTGCGTCAAATGATGGGGGAAGTGGGTGAAAATATTCTTGTTCATGTTTCAAAACACTCTTCGATAGTATGGTTTTGGTGAGATGGCTGTGGTTTTCGGTTACGTCCAACACACACCTCATATCAGTACTGGTTTGTCTCCTCAATAGATTCAAAGGAGTCACGGAATGCAAATGCATTTCTTCGTACAACTTCTACACTTCGTTCGACATGACCTTATTCATTTCCCTTTCTTATCTTATATTACAAAATCGAAATTGAAAACTAGAATAAATAGATAGTTTTAATAGGCCCTCAGTCAGCTCCTTCTTAGTTCCTACAAATATTCTTTAAATACAAAACTTGAATTTTTCTAAAAATTACTATAGACAAAGTTCCACAAGAAAGTAACACCAGCCAGAGCTAATGTATCTTCCTTATGTCGACTAATTTCGTAACATTTTTACCCTATTTTATCTATCTCAATTTCCCCATTAAGTTACTATTTAAACTCAATTTCAACATGCCAATCTTCTTTATTATACCCTGCTCCTTCAAACGCTTTTATGCAAAAATTATAAATAGCCTTAGCACTTAGATTAGCTTCCATATAGTGTTCATTTGATAACTTTTTAGGTGATCTCATTTCTTTTCCTTCTTCAGATAGAAATCCAGGGTTTTTGTCCATAACCTTTTGATATTTTTTTACATCATCTTCATATATGGCCATAATGGTTTTCTCCATAACTTCTCTCCATGTTTTGACTAGATAAGTTTGTTGATGAATTGTCAATAATCTAGGTGAACTTCCAGTTACTTTCTTCATTTCATTTTCTGGTTTCCCTAAGTAAGGCCAAATTGTAAGGAATCTTTCATATAATTTTTCAGCACGTTTTTCAATACTTTCTTGATTCCACCTTTCAATGGTGGCTAGGTCTTTATT
>JAGKQJ010000314.1 GCA_017898095.1 Bacillaceae bacterium Marseille-Q3522
TATTAGAATCATATAATAATATCAGTTTCCCTAATTGCAAATGACCTGCCAGGGAAGCAGCCTCATACGAAATTCCTTCCATTAAACAGCCATCGCCGCAAAGCATATAAGTATAATGATCAATGACCGGGAAGTCCGGCCTGTTAAACTTTGCTGCGAGATGAGCTTCTGTCATTGCCATACCGACACCCATGGCAATTCCTTGTCCTAATGGACCTGTTGTTGCATCGACACCAGCTGTATGCTTATATTCCGGATGTCCCGGCGTCATACTTCCCATTTTCCGGAAATTTTTCAACTCGGACATAGGTAAATCAAAACCAAAAATATGCAGCAGGCTATAAAGTAAAGCGGAACCGTGCCCGGCTGATAAAATAAAACGGTCGCGATCGATCCATTCCGGGTGGGACGGATTAAATTTCAGATGATTTTTCCACAATGCCGTCATTGCTGGTGCTGCTCCCATTGGCAATCCCGGATGTCCCGATTGTGATTTTTCAATCATATCAATAGAAAGCACCCGAAGCGACTGGACAATTTGCTCCTCTAATTGCTTCATACGAGTTCTCCTTTTTTAGAAGCAGCTTCCTTAAATGCCGACCAGTCTTTAAGAAAACCTTCAATTCCTTTATCTGTTAACGGATGAGCCCACAGCTTAGGGAATAAGGTTCCGGGGATTGTTGCAATATGTGCCCCTGCTTCAGCAACAGATTCCAAATGTTTAATATTACGGATGCTGGCAGAAATAATTTCTGCTTTCAAATTGTAATTGTATATCACGAGCTTTAACCGTTTTATTAAGTCAAGACCTTCAACACCAATATCATCCAATCTCCCTAAGAAAGGACTGATAAATGTCGCACCTGCTTTTGCCGCCATTAGACCCTGCGCTACGGAAAAAATCAATGTGACATTTGTCTTAATACCTTCTTTTGCTAAAATATATACCGCTTTTAATCCTTCCTCTGTCATTGGAATTTTAACAACAACATTTGGCGCCCATTTAGCAAGTACACGAGCTTCTTTCACCATTTCATCCGCAGTAAGACCGATTACTTCTGCACTGACAGGACCGTCTACAATACTACAAATCTCTTTAATAACTTCCTCAAACGGACGGCCTTCTTTACTAATGATAGACGGATTTGTTGTGACTCCGTCAACAAGTCCGAGTGCGGTAATTCTTTTTATTTCATCTACATTCGCAGTATCTAGGAAAAATTTCATTTTGCTCTCCCCGTTTCTTGATTTTTTTATTATTTTGTAATCAATACAACCATGTTTTGCTGTACATCCGACTGAAAGTGAAACTTATCGTTTTCATCTAAAAGGTAACGAAATAGTAAAATCAAATCGCTGCTTAACAAGCTGTGAACTTTTGAACATTCTCTTCATGCTTTTTCAGCATGTTGCTCCCTGTAAAAATTCCTTTTCTTTATCCATAATTTGCTTGATCTTCCGGGCAGAGTTACCGCCTTGGAAAGAAACCTTTAAATAAGCTTCAACAATTTTCTTTGCCAATTCAATACCGATTACTTTTGCCCCCATTGTGATAATTTGCGCATTGTTACTTAATTGCGCCCTTTCTGCCGAATAAACATCGTGGCATTGTGCGGAACGAATCGTCGGTACTTTATTGGCAGATATAGACATGCCGATTCCGGTTCCGCACATCAAGATACCCCTTTCCATTTTTCCATTGACAATATCAGAAGCTACCCGAAAAGCAACACCAGGATAATCAACTGCGTCTTCAGAATGGCATCCGTAATCAATGACTTCATGACCTAAACTTTCGATATACTCCCTAATCGCTTCCTTCATTGCAAAAGCATTGTGATCAGAGCCGACCCCTATTTTCATCCTTATCACTCCAGTACTATATTTTTATTTCTTTAATCATATAATTTCACTTTTTTTCGTTTTTGTCAACTTTTTTATTTTAACGAAAATAAATGATACTAAACAACAAACCAATGCTTTGTATATAACATTTAATAAGAAATAAATTATTATCCTGCCTATTTCCTTAATGAAAGTACTCATATTTGCAGGTAAATGTCAGTGTTGCTCAAAATATCATGCTTTGGGATGCTGATTTTACAGAGCCATTTTTTCTTTAAAATAAATGATAATAGGTAAAAACTTATAAATCGAAAGAAAATAATAAAAAAAGAAAATAAAAATTGACATAATGAAATAATACGATTATAATCAACAATGTAAAGTACTTTATCAGTTCTTGAAAAAATCAGCAT
>JAGKQJ010000315.1 GCA_017898095.1 Bacillaceae bacterium Marseille-Q3522
ACAATAGAGAAGTTAAAACAATAAAAATAATCAATATACCAAGCCATTCGGCAACAACTTCTTTTCTAGAACCTTTCGGTTTAGACCGTGTAATTTTATACTTATATGATAAGTATTTGATGAAGTTCATGTAAATCATTCCCGTCCTTCTACTACAGATATTAAGTAATCTTCTACACTAGTCCATGTTCCCCTAATCTGGCTTACAGCAATGTTTTTCTTTATGAGGATACCATTGTTTATAATCGTAACAGTATCAGCAATTTCTTCAATAATGCTTAAAGAATGGGAAGATATAAAAACCGTTCCTCCATTTAAGGTATATTCTTTTAAGAATGATTTAAACTGTCTAATACTCAAGGGATCCAATCCAAGAGTCGGTTCATCATATATTAAAAGCAAAGGTTGATGTATAACAGATGAAATAATGGAAATTTTTTGCTTATTTCCTCTTGACAGATTCTTTATTAATGTATTTTTATATTTTTCCACTTCAAAATGCCTTAGATATTTATTAATTTTTTTCTCTATTTCCAGGGTATCCTTTTCTCCGTATAAAAAAGCAATAAAGTTCAGATGTTCCATTACGGACAGTTTTTCAAAAACCGCAGGATAATCCGGACAATATCCAATATGCTTTTTATAAGCAGGGTTTTGCGAGTTTATTTTTTCATCGAGGAAATACACTTCGCCTTCATCAGGGATGATGATTCCCATCACAGTTTTAATAGTGGTCGATTTTCCTGCTCCATTTTTTCCCAAAAAACCGCATATAGTTCCCTTCCTTACCGTAAGGGAGTCTATAGATAATACACATTCTCCATCGTAATTTTTTTTAATCCCTTCCAAATGTAGAATTTCCAAAGTGTAGTTCTCCTTTGTAAATAAAACTGTTAAAAATTAGATTTTATAAAATTATAGTAGCATTACATTCAAAATGCAACAAGCAATAAGAATACCAACATAGCATATTTCTATGTCTATGCTGGCATTCTATAAATTACTTAACCAAGAATGATTCGAATGATATCGTACACTGAATATCCTTTAAGGAACCAGTCAACGATTTTACCAGGGTTGTTTTTAATGAAATTCAAAATTTTTAGTGCTTGAGTATATCCTTTTGCAATAGCCGCTGAAGCTAAGTCATAAGCCCACTTCAAGAATTGCCCAACTTTGTACCAAGGAATTTTACTTACCAAAGCTTTTAGTGCGTTTAAAATAGCTGAGAACATTGCTTTTTCCTCCATTATTAACAAAAGTTTTCCAAAGGCCTTTGGTTAATTTGATAATAATTGCATATAAAGTATTTTTCAATAGTTTCTGACTGTATTTGCGTATTTCCGAAATAGTTTTTGTAAATAATCTAGCTTTCTGTGACTGAAATTCAAAAAATAATCCTGCGTTATATAAAGCTGCGTAGGCTGTATCCGGCAAGAGTGCCGTTTGCGGCTTTCCCATTTTTCGATTCTTTTTGACTCTTACATTGCTAAATGAGCCATCTTAAAAAATAGAAGTGTGATAATTAGTTCCACAAAATTCCATATAAATGAGAAAAAATTCCTAAAAGTCGCATGAAATCTTCTTGTTAATTAAGGCGATATTGAGGAAATATAACTGTTTTTCCGAAATAAACAAATTAAATATTGCTTTATACATGTTCTTTTTTTTAATATTAATATAGTTCAGTTAGAATGAAAAAGTTCACATGCACTATTTTCAGGATAGGTGGAGTAAAGTCTCCATATGATTTCCCAGTTTTCAGCTTATTGAAACGAGTTCACTAAACTACTACAACTATGATAAAGCAAAGTTAGAGGAGCAATTTTCAGTTTTATTCCATAATTTGAGGCATAACAGTATGTGAAGAGATTGAAGATTATCCATATTTCTTTAAAAACGAAATCTTCATAGCGCTGATGAATCTATCTAACTTTACAACAATCAATTCCACAGAAAATTACTACATTAACAATTCGAGATCACCTACATCTAAGATATTTAAAATATTTTTAATATAAATAACTATCGAAACTTTATATAAAGTTATCATTTTGTAATTTTTAACAATTAGTTGAAAAGTAATTGGAAATAATGTAATTAAAGTTGTGATTTTTATCGCAGATTAAGGGGCAGTAATACCCCCGCCTCAAAATTGGAGGTGAAACCAATCAAGTTAGGCGGGGGATAAACTGCCCCTAAAAGCCCGATTGGTTCAACTAACCATCAGTGGGGGATG
>JAGKQJ010000316.1 GCA_017898095.1 Bacillaceae bacterium Marseille-Q3522
GAATAAGCTAGTAGGTATTTATATTGTATTAGTAGGGGATCTAAATACAGAGGATGAGAGATACTTTAGAAATGCAGGTATTTCGGAAATAATTAATCAAAAGTCAAACTGCTATGTAATTTTTAGCAGACTATTACGTTTGGAAGAGGTTACAAAAAATGAAAAGACCAAATTTTAAAAATATAGAATACATTCATCCGGTAAACACGAAATTTGATGATTGGAAAATTGAATCTGAAAAAAAAGGGGTGAGGAATATCGAAGAAGCTACAACCGTAACTCATGAAAAAATTAACATTAAACCTTTATATACAGTTTATGATATTGAGGGAATGACTCATTTAGATTATGTTGCGGGTATACCTCCATTTTTTCGCGGACCATATCCAACAATGTACAAAACTCGACCTTGGACAATTCGCCAATATGCAGGATTTTCAACAGCAGAAGAAAGTAACAAATTTTATCGCCGTAACCTCGCAGCTGGTCAAAAAGGGCTTTCTATTGCTTTTGATTTACCTACACAAAGAGGCTATAACTCTGATCATCCTCGAGTTATTGGTGATGTTGGCAAAGCAGGTGTAGCTATTGATTCAGTTTTGGATATGAAAATTTTGTTTAATGAAATACCTTTAGATCGAATTTCAGTTTCAATGACTATGAATGGTGCAGTTTTACCAATTTTAGCGTTTTATATAGTAGCAGCAGAAGAACAAGGAGTTTCTAAAGAAAAACTTTCTGGTACAATACAAAATGATATTCTTAAGGAATATATGGTTCGTAATACTTACATTTATCCACCTGAACCTTCAATGAAGATAATAACTGATATTTTTCAATATATTTCTAAGTATATGCCAAAATTCAATTCTATTAGTATATCAGGTTATCATATGCATGAAGCAGGAGCTACTGCTGACATTGAGCTTGGTTACACGCTGGCAAACGGATTAGAATATGTAAAAACAGGTTTAAAGGCAGGGATTAATATTGATAGTTTTGCTCCACGTCTATCTTTTTTCTGGGCAGTTGGAATGAACTATTTTATAGAGATAGCTAAAATGAGAGCAAGCCGTCTTATTTGGGCAAAGTTAATGAAACAATTTAGTCCAAGAAACGAGAAGTCACTTATGCTTAGGGCACATTCTCAGACCTCAGGTTTGAGTCTAACTTTACAAGATCCCTTTAATAATATTACTAGAACTTGTATAGAAGCAATGGCTGCTGTTTTTGGGCATACACAATCTCTTCATACAAATGCGCTTGATGAAGCAATTACTTTACCAACTGAATTTTCAGCACGTATTGCACGAAATACACAACTATTCATCCAAAAAGAAACTGGAATATGTAATGTGTTGGATCCATGGGGAGGCTCTTATTATGTAGAATCTCTTACCGTTGAATTAATAAAGAAAGCTTGGGCACATATTGAGGAAATTGAGAAACTTGGAGGCATGGCAAAAGCAATTGAAACTGGTTTACCAATTATGAAAATTAAAGAGGCTGCCACTAGGAAACAAGCTATGATTGACTCTGGAAAAGAATTTATACTTGGCTTAAATAAATTTCGTTTTGAGGATGAAACTGATTTAGGAATTCTTAATATTGACAATACAGCTGTTAGAGAAGCACAAATTCATCGTTTAAAATTTCTCTTTGCACAAAGAAATAATTTAAAGGTGGAATCATCTCTTCAAGCAATAACAAAAGCAGCTGAAACTGGAAAAGGTAATTTACTAGAATTAGCCGTTAAAGCTGCAAGAGTTGGAGCAAGTTTAGGGGAAATAACTGAATCTTGTGAAAAAATATTTGGAAGACATAAAGCTATTATTCAACCAATTAGAGGTATATATATGTCGGAGTTTGGAAATATAGATAAAATTAAAGATGTTCGGAAAATGGCAGATAAATTTTCAAAAAAAGATGGACGTCGCCCGAGAATTATGATAGCAAAAATGGGGCAAGATGGACATGATCGTGGTGCTCAAATAATTGCAACAGCATTCTCCGACTTAGGATTTGATGTGGATATTGGTCCATTATTTCAAACTCCTAAAGAGGCTGTAGTGCAAGCTATTGAAAGTGATGTGCACGTAATGGGGTTAAGTACATTAGCTGGTGGACATAAAACTTTAATAGCTCAAGTTATAAAAGAATTAAAACTTCTCGGAAAAGAGGATATATTAGTTGTTATTGGAGGTATTATTCCTAAGCAAGATTATAATAT
>JAGKQJ010000317.1 GCA_017898095.1 Bacillaceae bacterium Marseille-Q3522
ATCCCTTTTTCTATCCTTAGCTCATATGGAAGAAAATCAGGAAGGGTAAAGTTAGCGAAAAGATCACTCGATATATATAAGCAATATTCTTCTTGATGATGTGTAGTTATGGTTACCTCTTTATGAATAGCTCCAATGGAGATCATTATCGTCTTTATGCCATATAGTGAAAACTTTTCTATATCTTTGGAATGGAGGGATATCGTATTGCTAGAGGTATGATTTATTTTGATGATATACTTCATCTGTGCTCTCCTCCTCTTGAGACACTATAAATCCTTGTAAATGGACAGCATAAACAAGCGGTTGATACCGTATTTTCAAGTAGGTATCATAGTCCATTTTCTTAAAACCTTTAAAGCTGGGAAAAATATTAGCCTCTAAAATCCATGGATATCCTTCTTCATCCAGAGCGATATCTATTCCAAATTCAGCGAAGTGTCCCTCTTTTCTTTCCATAAAATCAAAAAAGCTATGGAAAAGCTTTAATATGTTGTTGTGGATTTTTGAATAGGATAATGTAAGATTGGCTTGCAGGATTACTTCCTCTAATGTCATAGCTCCCCCGCCTCTGGCTATATTGGTTAAATCTTCATTCTCACCGGCCACTCGGCATTCTATCCCTGTGCAAATCCACTTACTAATATTTGCTTTTTGCATCACAACCCGAACATCAAAAGACCGATTTTTTACCTTTAAAAGTGGAATATATTTTTGGAATAAATAATCTTGATCCAAGATCTCTAATGACTTTAACATACCTATTAAGGCTTTGTAATCATGTATTAAGTGGCGTACTCGAATTTTTTTTCTGTAATCGTGAAGGATATATCCTTCCCCTTGGTGCAAATATTTTTCAAGAATGAAAATTCCACGGCCTCTGGATAAGCTAACTGGCTTTAAAATGATTTTGTGATGAAGATGAGTAAATTGGATCAGTTCATCTACTTTTTGTAAAAGATGTGTAATTGGTAAATGTTCCTGAATTTCCGGTTCGTTTTGCAATAAATATAAATCTGATTTCTTAAAGTGATAGGAATTGAATAACTGTTTATTTGTTAAATCCATTAAATGTTTAATTCTTTCTTGATGCTGGTGGAAATTTCTTCTATATAAAGCAGCTGGTATCGGGGCAGAATCATATCGCCAGTGTTTTTGAACTGGATCATAAACCATACCATATACAATTTTTTCATTCCAATCAACGGAACGGGAGGAAAATGCAATCACCAACCCGCCAAACTTCTCATATTCACCTAATCGATCACTATATTTTTCCATATAATTTGGATTATAAAGTTGATTTTTTTCACCAAGTAATAGTCCAATCGTCGGACCTAAAATGACTTTATTTTCGACAATTTCAAGTTGATAGACAAAATCTATCGGAATATGCATCTTTTCAATAAGATATCCCGATACTTGAATTTCAATTGGATAATGATAAGAGTTGTATCTTATTGTTGAAATTGATTTTTCATTAATATGGACTTTGCAGTGTTCCTTCTTGACACCAAATTGTATTTCCGTGGGGAGAATTAGAGTGTTATTCATGATCCCTTTTGGTGCTTGTATTTCCATATTATCATTTTCATATGCTTTTATTTTCACCCAAACAGTATGTTTATAACCTTCCGCTCCCGATTTACTAATTTTTCTAGATTGCGATGCGAATTGATCTATTTTTAATGCTCCTGCAAATTCATCCAGCTCATCATTGGGAGCGTCCAGAGGAGACTGATTTTTTATCATCTTACTCATTAATTCGATCGGCCACCAGACTATTTTTCTGCATACTGAAATATTCCATTCACTCAAATCTTTTATTATTCCGAATATCGAGCAATTGGAGTGAAAATAAAGTTGCCCATTCTCATTTAATGTATACTTTAAGCCGATCTCATAAATCCCCGGGTAATAATATTGGATGATAGCAAAAATTTTTTGACTAACATTATTTATTAATCCATTTATTTCCATATGATTTTCGTTTGTTTGAATGATTCTTTGCAAAACTTCTTCAACAGAATATTTATTGTTATTTAAATCCTTTGCATAAACGATTGGGATATGCCAATTTTGCGTTCTATCTTTTTGACCTACTAAATAAAATGTAAATGGAGTCTCTTTAGAATTCTTTTCTTTTTCCATATAGGGTTTTAATTGTGACTGGGATTCCATTAATTCGAATAAATATTTTTC
>JAGKQJ010000318.1 GCA_017898095.1 Bacillaceae bacterium Marseille-Q3522
ATATATAGGTAAGTAAAATATAAACGATATCAGAATAAATATTTTTAGTGAACTTTTTGGCTACACGAATGAACGAGCGGAATATAAAAAAGAATAATAATAAACCAACAATCCCAGTCTCAGCTAAAATATGCAAATAGGAATTATGCGCATGATAATTGGTATGCAAAACAGCATCAGAATTATTTATAGCAAATAAATAGTTATTACTTTCTATGTTATGTGGAACATCATCATATCTCGAAAATCCAATTCCAAAGATAGGACTTCTAAAAAATAAATCCATCGCAACAGGCCAATAGAAATAAACTCTATGGACTATTGTATAGCTACGTTCAATATAAGAAAAAACTTGCTCAGTCGCTGAATCTAATTGTAAATTATCACTATACTCTATTGCTTCTTCAAGGGTAGGAGCAACTGGTCTATTTGATGCATTCCATACCATATACCCTTCAATATAGATAAACGCCAGCGAACCAATTAAACTAATAAAGAATAGCCTTCTTATCTTCTTAAAATTTAATTTATATAAGTAGTAAATTACAACAGCCAAGAGCACCCCTATTAAAGAACCTCTTGAATCAGAATAATACAATAAGGCTAAGTTTGGAATTAGGGCTAATAAAAGTTTTTTATCATTTTTAAGTAAAATAATATTAACCAAACTTACAATCCCCATAAATCCTCCAAATGCGTTATGGGCGAGAAAAAAGGGTATTGATAAAGCTAGGTTAAAAACAAAGAAAATATATGGGACGACCCAAACAAATACTTTTAGGATTTTCTCGACGTTTAAAGAATGTTTCCCCATAAAAATAAGTAATAGTAGTGGACTAAAGGAGTAGAAAAAATTGCCTTCATTTCTGTAAAAATCATAAGTGAAAAATTCTTTTAGCGGAACACCTGATACTAGCGTACTAATAACTGTATAAATATACAAAATAAGGATATAAAGAGGTAAAGAATTATAATTATGTACTAAATCAGGAAAAAAATTTGTCCACTTTTTTCTAGAAATTACACTAGTAAAGATCATTACAAAAAAAGTAAGAATCAATATTAAAGGTGAAAATAAAACAATTGTATTAACTGAGGCAAATAATGCAGATACTAAGCATGCCGCTACAATTGTGTTCTGATTTAATGGAAGATTTTTTAACATAATTGGTACATCCTTTTGATATGTTTTGAATTATTTGAGCGATTTTATATACTGTATAGGCTCTATAAAGATCCCACTCTTTCCTTTTAGCCCTTCTACGATAGATTTAGTAAGATGTTTAATAACAAATTTTCTATTTTTACTCCAAATTGGTTGAATAGTAACCTTTATTAATTCTTTAGAATATTCTGCAATTACTCCTATAATACCATATATTTTGTCAAATCCGGTTAAGCTGTCATTCACCCATAAAAGTTTATTTCTAAATCCATAACATTTTTTCCAAGAACTCTTGACTAAATCTCCGTTTACACTCAAATCCTTATGATATATAACAGCCGTTGTCAAAAGAATACCTTTAGCTTTTCTTGTAATTCGATGCGTATATTCAGTATCATCCAGCCAAATAAAAAATTCACCCCTCGGAAATCCAACATTTTTAACAGCCTCTTTTGAGATTAACGGACCAACGAAAGCATTAGCATCAATTTCAATTGATTTATCACTTAAAATTCGTTCCATAGGAATTGGGCTTTCAGAGGTTAGTGCCTTATTTAAATGTTTGTGGTGATAAACTTGAATTTTTTTTGAACTTTTATGCATAATAATTGGTGCTATAAATCCAATTGGTTCACTTTGACCTTCTGCCTCTTTTATTAATTTTTCTAAACAGTCTTGTTCCGGTTCTGCATCATCATCCATGATCCATAGCCAATCATAGCCTTTTTCATATGCCTTTTTCATTCCAACTGCAAAACCTCCAGCACCACCAATATTTTTATTTAAATGAATAGAGAAAATTATTGGATTCTCTGCGGACAAGTTGTCAAGAAACTCTCTAGTACCATCACTGCTATTATTATTTACAATTAATATCCCGTTTAGTGAAAGGGTTTGTTGTAATAGAGAATCAATACATTCTTTAAGCATTTCTTTTCTATTGTAGGTGACTATTACTGCGCATGTTTTTACCACTGGTATCCTCCTTATTATCCCGCGTTACTTTATATAACTCAATTT
>JAGKQJ010000319.1 GCA_017898095.1 Bacillaceae bacterium Marseille-Q3522
GCATATATCCTTTTTCATAAAGCCACTCAATAAACTTTGCAATTTCATTTTTAAATAATTCATAGTCTTGTTTAGGTGTTTTTGAATTCGGAAACCTATGCGGTCTCATAGTCATTGCAACTAATTTTCTGTCCAATGGTAAATCAAATTGTTCAAATATTTCTTTCCTATCTAATTTTGCGTTTGGAAGATAGAACGCTAAATCTGGGAAATTATCTATACTAATATTTAATTCTTCCTGCACCATTTTTTGAGATAAAGTTTCTCTTGATGTTACAACGGTACAACCTTTTAAGGCCTTCCTAACAATAGATTTTACTAATGGACCCTTAAATGGACCAAATGAATTTGGCATAACATAGATTGGCTTTTTTAGTGCTTTTGCCAATAGTAAATGATATACCCAAAAATACGCTGAATAGGTAGAGGTAACCCCCCCATAAGATTGAATCAACCCACCACCTTTCATAAAAAAAGCTGTTGCATTTTCCATTATCTCAATTGAATTTCTTTTTTCTTTTTTAAGAAACCTTTTAATTAATTTCCGAGTTAGCTTGTTAAAATAAAATAAACTTGTGATAAAATCAACTAAGGCTATAGTACCCCATTTTGTTTTTAAACTCTTACCATATTTAATGTTCTCTTTATTTGAAAAGGCTCTAGATGGGTGCTCAATTATTGGAGTAATTATATTCAAACCATATCCTATACTTTGTGAAACAGGTTCATTCTTTTCTGTTGTTAGATAAAAATCACCTTTTAAACCACAATCTTCAGCTAATCTTTTTGTTTCCCAAGTTAAAGCTTGATCTCCTCTATTAAGATCTGAACAACCAGGAATAATTACTATTTTGTCAGTCATGATTATTCTCCTAACGCTATCGCCAACTGTAAATTTGAGGCAAGCTTCATCTGATTTTTTTTAAATAGATATCCTTATATTTATCTCCCATAACATCAATATTAAAGGTACACAGAATATCTTGATAAGCTCTTTCCATCATTAGTTGACCATTTACATCTTCATCTATAATAATATCTTTAGCCAACCTAAGTGCTTTTATAAATTCATCAAGCGTGTTGCAAACAAAACCATTATATTCATCAAAAATAACATCTTTATTTCCAATTACATTACTAACCACACAGATTTTTTTCATATACATAGACTCAAGTAATGAAATAGGAAGCCCTTCCCATAGAGACGTTAATAGAAAAACATCCGCATTTACGGTATGTGTCAGTGCGGTTTCTCTGTCCACCCATCCTGTAATTTCTATATTGCTACTGGTGAGCTTTTCTCTTAATTCTCCATCTCCAATCCACAGAAACTTAACATCTGGTAGCAATTGAGCTATAGCATTGAATTGCTCTGGATTTTTTTGATAACAAATTCGACCTAATGTATATACTGTAAAAGAATGACTTGACTTTTTCTCTTTTATCCTCTCCATTACGTTTTGTAAATCAGCTATATTTATACCGTTATTTATATATACAGCTCTATTAGTAAATTTTAATGTTTCTTGGTGCTCTCCAAGACTACATGAAATCGTTGTGCATAACCTTTTGCTTGATAGCATTTCAATTATTTTATAAATCGTTCTCTTCGCCCATCCATTATTTTGCATCAAAAAGCTATATCCGTGTGGAGTGTAAAAAATAGGTATTTTATTCCCATCAAAAGCCCATCTTCCTAATACTCCAGCTTTAGATGAGTGCAAGTGAATAATATCCGGTTTTACTTTTTTAGCAATTTCCTTTATTTCAAAGAATGCTTTAAAATCCTTTAAAGGATTTAATGAACGAGTAAAGTTTTCTACTTCAATAAGAATAACATTATTACTAAAATATTCTTTATAATTTTTAGGGGTTTGAGGTCTTATTGCATAGGCAACATATTGGTCGAACTTTTTATTTAATTGATTAGTCAAATCAATAATATAGGTAAATACACCGCCGCCCATCGCTTCTACAATATGAAGAACTTTTTTCTTATTTTGAATTCTTTTATCATTCATTAATTTCTCTATAACTCCCATTTAAAGTTATTTAATAAAAGGCTATCTTTTTGTAATTACTAGAGCTTTTTTCCATCTTTACTTCTAAATTTTTTTGGTACTTGGACATAAAAGATTACCTCTCCCATACCTTAAAT
>JAGKQJ010000031.1 GCA_017898095.1 Bacillaceae bacterium Marseille-Q3522
TTACGCAAGTAAGAAGATCCCTGAGAGATGATCAGGTAGATAGGTCTGGGGTGGAAGCGTGGTGACACGTGGAGCTGACAGATACTAATCGATCGAGGACTTAACCAAATAGAAAAGCGGAGGCGTCTTGAACAGCCGCGACAAGCTTAAGACGAGCAACGATAAAGTCCGCTTTTTGACTTTAACGTTGCTTGGCTTAAGACCTCGAGCGGCTAGACGCCGGAGCTAGATCAAGAAAAGCGGAGGCGTCTTGAACAGCCGCGACAAGCTTAAGACGAGCAACGATAAAGTCCGCTTTTTGACTTTAACGTTGCTTGGCTTAAGACCTCGAGCGGCTAGACGCCGGAGCTGGATCAAGAAAAGCGGAGGCGGCTTTTACAGCCACCAAAGCAAAACAAAAAGGCAGATTACCGGAAATGTGTTCTTCTTCCAAAAGCATTATCTAGTTTTGAGGGAACAAATTTATAAAATTCTCTTGAAAAAAAGGAAAAAGACAGTATAGTTAATAGTGTCTTTTGAAAAAATAGTCTGGTGGCGATGGCGAGAAGGTCACACCCGTTCCCATCCCGAACACGGAAGTTAAGCTTCTTTAGCGCCGATGGTAGTAAGGGGTTTCCCCTTGTGAGAGTAGGACGTTGCCAGGCAAGAAAAAGAGACACTGTGAAGTTGAAGAGATAAACTTTGCAGTGTTTCTTTTTGTTTCAACAATTATGGTGTAAATAGTATTCATGTTATTTTTGTGACAAAGTTTTAATAACTGCAGATTAAGCCTAATGCATGCGTGATGCAGGCTTAATCCGGAGTTGTTTTTTTAAGAGGATTCTTTTCCAGCTTTCGATTCATCCTGTATGTTGCGAAGGTATTTTTTTCTTGATTGCTGCTGATAGGTCGATGCGTATTTTTGCATCGGCTTTTTTGAGATTGCATCTCTTAAATAAGGATAGCCGGCAGGTGTGTGCTGTTTTAATAGTTCTAATAAATATGTAATGTCATCCATGGCACGGTGGGTTTGGTGCTTTGTTATATGATGTGCACTTAATAATGTGATAAGTTTACTGTTCGAATAGCCGTATTGCTTCCATGGAATATTTCGCATCGTACAGTACCAATTTAGTTCATTCGATTCCGGATATAACCGGTTTAGAAAGCTTCGATCAAAAGAAGCATTATGAGCGAAGATAGAATTTGACTGTTGGAAATAATCTTGTATTTTTATATCGTTAAAAGTTTTCCCCTTAACCATTTGATAGGGAATTCCGTGTATTCGAAAAGCTGATTGATAATTTTGTTTTGCAGATTCAGATAACGGTTCCCGTAAAAAAGAGTCTTGTGACACAACTTCGAAAATTTCTCCCGTATCATGCCGATAGGAAAATAAAATGCAGGCAAGCTCGATGATTTCATCTTTATAAGGGCTTAGACCGGTTGTTTCGACATCTAATAATAAGCCCAGTCGATTCTGATTACTCATGAACAACATTCCCATCTAAAATATCATTATCCTCATTATATTAGTAAATCAATGGTGACGCCAATATTTTTTGCTTTCATAATCCATTCAGGAAGGCAGAAAATAGAATTATGTTCAGAGAATTAAGAATAACGACTTTGAAAACATAAAAATGAAAAATGGGGAAAATATCAGGAAGAGCTGATAAACTGAAAAAGGTATCGCGAAAAATAGAATAAAATCACGTAATATTATGATTGAAATGAATCTTACTCACAACTTGAAAGACGGTTAAAAGACTACATTCAATTTGCAAGTAAAAACAGTTAAGAAAGGAAAAAATAATCTCGTGAATAAATTAAAATTTATGGTTGAAGAAAATGAAACGATTGATCAATGTTTGGAACGTATAAAAAAGGCAGGTTATGAGCCGATAAGCAGAATTGAAAAACCGGTCTTTGCCGAAACAAAAGCCGGGGAGAAGCAAGTTGTAAGCAGAAAAATTATCTTTGAAGCGAAAAAAATAAATTAGTTGATTAGGAAAGGCTGTTAAGTTTCCATAACTTTTTATTAAAAGCATTTTCTTTTAGATTTGGTTGAAATGCGCTTCAGGATATATGATTTTATCGCAGATTATGGGGCAGTAATACCCCCCCGCCTCAAAATGGAGGTAAGACCAATCCTGTTAGGCGGAGGATAAACTGCCCCTAAAAGCCCGATTGGTGAGTTAAGGTTTTTCTTAGAGCTTTAGCTCTTAGAAAAATCAATCGGGCTCCGCGCGACAAGGTTTCTCTTAAGGCTTCAGCCTCTAGAGAAATCAGTCAGGCTCCGCGTGATAAGGTTTTTCTTAGGGCTTCAGCCCTTAGAAAAATCAACCAGGCTCCGCGTGTTAAGGTTTTTCTTAGGGCTTCAGCCCTTAGAAAAATCAACCAGGCTCTGCGTGGTAAGGTTTTTCTTAGGGCTTCAGCCCTTAGAAAAATCAACCAGGCTCTGCGTGGCTAACCATCAGTGGGGGACGTGTGCCGACTAAAGGCGCAGGCGTCCTGTTGCAACGTCGGCACTAGTACGTCCTGTACGTCGAAAAACCCCCACTGATGGAGTTTCACTTTATGAATACTTCATGTTTTTGTTGTTAGACTTTATGACAGCAAAATTGCTATTTCCGAACATTATTAATGGAAATATTTAAAATTGTTCGTTTCGGTTGACGTAAGTCTTTTTCGTTGTTAAGATAGGCATGTGAGAAAAGAAAAGAATAGAACATCTTGCCCTTTATTTTATTAAATGAGGGCTAAGAGACTCTCTATAGCATAAACCCTTGTATAATCATGAGAATATGGCTCATAAGTCTCTACCTGGCGACCGTAAATTGCCGGACTATAAGGGAAGGTCTTTAGTCTTGCAGACAAAAAAACGCATATCAACCGGTATGTCTGTTTGAGTATGTCTAAAAAAACCAGACAGAAGACTTTCTCAGATAGGAGGAAGTCATTTGTCTGGTTTTTTCTATCTATTCTGGCGGTAGTAAGAACAAAACACGATGGAACACCTGACTCAGCTGTAGAAAAGAGGGGAAATATGAACGTGCAAATTGGCGTCATCATGGGGAGCAAATCTGATTGGGAAACGATGAAGCACGCTTGTACTTTTTTAGAAAAGTTTCGCATTCCCTATGAAAAAAAAGTAGTATCTGCACATCGTACACCGGACTTACTGTATGAGTACGCGGAAAATGCGAGAAAAAGAGGACTGAAGGTGATTATAGCCGGTGCGGGAGGTGCGGCACATTTACCGGGAATGATATCTGCCAAAACGACTTTACCTGTTATTGGTGTACCTGTACAGTCCAGAGCACTAAATGGTCTGGACTCCTTGCTTTCAATTGTGCAAATGCCCGGTGGAGTGCCGGTTGCCACGGTAGCCATCGGGAAAGCGGGAGCGGTGAATGCCGGCATTCTTGCCGCGGAAATCCTCGCTGCCTTTGATGAAAAACTAGCAGTAAGCCTGGAAAAATATAAAGAAGAGATGAAGCAGGCTGTACTTGAAAGTAGTGATGAACTTGTATAAAGTAATAAAGCCCGGGCAAACGATTGGTATTATTGGCGGCGGGCAATTAGGGAGAATGATGGCACTTGCTGCAAAGGCACAAGGCTATCGCATTGCCGTGCTGGACCCCACTGAAGATTCGCCTTGCGGTCAAGTTGCAGATGTAAAAGTGGTCGCAGCATACGATGATTTAAAAGCTATTAAGAAGCTGGCCACGGTCAGTGATGTCATTACGTATGAGTTTGAAAACATTGATGCTGAAGCACTTGCATGGTTAACTGCCCATGCCTACGTTCCGCAAGGGACAAACTTATTAGAAATAACCCAGGATCGTGTAAAGGAAAAAGCAGCGATCAGACAGGCCGGCGTAGAAACAGCACCTTATGCTGTCATCGAAAAGAAAGAAGATTTGGATAAACATTTAGAAAACCTCGGTCTTCCTGCTGTTTTAAAAACAGCACGCGGCGGTTATGACGGCAAAGGACAATTTGTTTTGAAAGCGAAAGAAGATATCGAACCGGCAGCCGAATTGCTGCACAATGGTGTTTGTGTTCTCGAAAAATGGATCGGATTTGAAAAAGAGATTTCCGTCATTGTCAGCAGGAATCCGGGTGGTGAATATACTGTCTTCCCGGTTGGAGAAAATATTCATAAAGACAATATTCTTCATGAGACAATTGTTCCTGCAAGAATAACAGAATCTGCAAAACAGGCAGCCATCGAAAAAGCAGTGCAGCTGGCGAAAGCTTTTCAGCTTGTTGGCACATTGGCTGTGGAAATGTTTTTAGCAGCAAACGATAAGATTTACATTAACGAGTTGGCACCGAGACCGCATAATTCCGGGCACTATACGATCGAAGCCTGTGAAACATCGCAATTTGAGCAGCATATCCGGGCTGTATGTAATCTTCCGCTTACCCCGGTCACGTTATTAAAAAATGCAGTCATGGTGAATATATTGGGGGAACATTTAGCACCCGTTCTTGATAAAATAACCACGCTAACTCCCTGGAAAGTACATTTATATGGCAAAGAAGAAGCAAAAGAGAAAAGAAAGATGGGACATATGACCCGTTTAACCGATTCGCTCGAAGAAGCTTTAAAGGAAGTAGACATAAGCGGAATATGGCAGTAGGGAAAGAAAATATCGGAGGATAAAAATATGATTGAACGTTATACAAGGCCGGAAATGGGGGCCATTTGGACAGAAGAGAATCGCTTTCAGGCATGGCTCGAAGTAGAAATATTGGCATGTGAAGCATGGGCGGAACTTGGTGAAATTCCAAAAGAAGACGTTGAAAAAATCCGTGAAAAAGCATCATTTAATATCGGCCGTATTAAGGAAATAGAAGAAACAACGAAGCATGACGTCGTTGCTTTCACGAGGGCTGTTTCAGAAACATTAGGAGAAGAAAGAAAATGGGTTCATTACGGATTAACATCTACCGACGTCGTTGATACGGCGCTTTCGTATTTAGTAAAACAGGCAAATCAAATTCTGATTCGTGATTTAGAAAACTTCGTTGAAATTTTAAAAAACAAAGCAAAAGAACATAAATATACCGTTATGATGGGCCGTACGCATGGTGTTCACGCAGAGCCGACAACATTTGGCCTGAAGTTGGCACTATGGTATGAAGAAATGAAGCGAAACGTTACCCGGTTTAAAGCGGCGGCGGAAGGTATGGCATTCGGGAAAATTTCCGGAGCCGTCGGCACTTATGCCAATATTGACCCTTTTGTAGAACAATATGTTTGCGAAAAATTAGGTCTGCAGGCGGCGCCAATTTCCACACAGACTTTACAGCGCGACCGCCACGCTTATTATATGGCCACACTTGCCTTAATCGCCACCTCTATTGAAAAGTTTGCAGTTGAAATAAGGGGGCTGCAAAAAAGCGAAGTCCGGGAAGTAGAAGAATATTTTGCAAAAGGACAAAAAGGATCTTCGGCAATGCCGCATAAACGCAATCCAATCGGATCAGAAAACATGACAGGAATTTCCCGTGTCATCCGCGGATATATGTTGACGGCTTATGAAGATGTCCCGCTTTGGCATGAGCGCGATATTTCCCATTCCTCTGCCGAAAGAATCATCCTTCCCGACGCAACGATTTTACTAAACTATATGTTAAATCGTTTCGGGAATATCATCAAAAATTTAACTGTTTTTCCTGAAAACATGAAACGAAATATGGATCGCACGCTTGGCCTGATTTATTCACAGCGTGTGCTCTTGGCGTTGATAGATAAGGGTTTAACAAGGGAAGAAGCATACGACACTGTGCAGCCAAAAGCGATGGAAGCATGGGAAAAGCAAATTCCTTTTAAATCATTAGTAAAAGGAGAAGAAAAAATAACTTCTCTGCTATCAGAAGAGGAAATAGAAGATTGTTTCGACTATCACTATCATTTGAAAAATGTTGATACGATTTTTAAACGCCTTGGATTAACATAAAAAAGCACTTGGGACTTTCTCCTGTTTGCGTTAAATCACCGTAAGCTGATTGAATACTGCTACTCTTAGAGGATGTTCAAAAAGTTACCAAATGAAAAGCGGCGAATCTCATCGCTGACTTTTTGAAGACGCACTATTAGTTAATTTTTTCAGCAGACGAATGATTAGTAAAAGGTACCACATTTATTTAATGGGAGGCTCTAAAATGGAAAAACGAGCGCTAGTGTATGAGGGAAAAGCAAAAAGAGTTTACGAAACAGATGATCAAAACACCGTGTGGATTGAGTACAAAGACTCCGCAACAGCATTTAATGGAGAAAAAAAGGCGGAAATTTCCGGAAAAGGCCGTTTGAACAACGAGATTACAAGTCTGCTGTTTACGATGCTGCAAGAAAAAGGAGTTCGTTCGCATTTTATAAAACGCCTCTCAGAAAAGGAACAGCTTGTGAAAAGAGTGACGATTATTCCGCTTGAAGTAGTGGTCCGAAATAAAGTCGCAGGCAGCCTGGCAAAACGACTCGGACTCGAAGAGGGTACTGCATTAGCTACACCGATTGTCGAATTTTTTTATAAAAATGATGCGTTAGGCGATCCGCTTATTACGGAAGATCATATTCAAGTGCTGCAACTCGCCGCAAAAGAAGAAGTCGCTTCCTTAAAAGAAAAGGCACTTCGTGTCAATGGAGAATTGGTACGTTTTTTCCGTGATTTAGGCATTCAGCTGATTGATTTTAAAGTAGAATTTGGCAAAGATTCATCAGGAAGTATTTTACTGGCGGATGAAATTTCGCCCGATACATGCCGGCTATGGGATATAAAAACAAATGAAAAGTTAGATAAGGATGTATTTCGCAGAAACTTGGGCAATTTAACAGAAACATATGAAAAACTATTAGCAAGATTAGGAGGCGGGCAGCATGTATAAAGTGAAGGTGTATGTAACGTTAAGGGAAAGTGTCTTGGATCCGCAAGGAGTAGCTGTGAAAAATTCACTGCAATCATTAAATTATCAGGAAATTTCCGATGTACGTATCGGAAAATATATGGAGTTAACGGTTGAAAAATCAGAGCGGGATATCGAAGACGTGGTGAATGAGGTATGCAACCGTCTGCTTGCAAATCCGGTAATTGAAGATTACCGCTATGAAATTGAGGAGGTAGTAGCGCAGTGAAATTCGCAGTGATTGTTTTCCCCGGCTCCAACTGTGACGTTGATATGTTTCATGCGATTTCCGATGAACTTGGCGAAGAAGCAGAATACGTTTGGCATCATACCGACTCCTTAGAGCAATATGACGGGATTTTGTTACCAGGCGGTTTTTCATATGGAGATTACTTACGGAGCGGCGCGATTGCCCGTTTTAGTAAAGTGATGAAAGAAGTAGTGAAAGCGGCAGAAGCCGGTAAACCGGTTTTAGGGGTTTGCAACGGATTTCAAATTTTACTCGAGGCAGGACTGTTACCGGGAGCAATGAAGCGGAATGAAAGCTTAAAATTTGTTTGCCGGCCGGTCACGCTGAAAGTCGAAAATAATCAAACCCGCTTTACCTCTGAATATGAGAAGGATGAAATTATTACGATTCCAGTTGCTCACGGGGAAGGAAATTATTATTGCGATCCGGATACACTTGCTTTGTTGCAAAAGCAAAACCGGATTGTCTTTACGTATCACGGCAGCAACCCGAACGGCAGTCTTGAAAATATTGCCGGGATTATCAACGAACGCGGCAATGTTTTAGGGATGATGCCGCATCCGGAACGAGCAGTTGATGAGCTTTTAGGCGGCGCCGACGGTTTAAAACTTTTTCAATCGATCGTGAAACAATGGAGGGAAGCACATGTCATTAATGCTTGAACCAAATCCAACACAAATCAAAGCAGAAAAAATCTACCGGGAAATGGGTTTGACAGATAAAGAGTTTGCGATGATTGAAGAGATTCTCGGACGGATGCCAAATTATACCGAGGTCGGACTTTTCTCCGTCATGTGGTCCGAGCATTGCAGCTATAAAAATTCCAAGCCTGTCTTAAAAAAATTCCCGACAGAAGGAGAGCATGTCCTGCAAGGCCCGGGAGAGGGAGCAGGAATTGTTGATATCGGGGACGAACAAGCAGTCGTCTTTAAAATTGAAAGTCACAATCACCCTTCTGCAATTGAGCCGTATCAAGGTGCTGCAACCGGAGTCGGCGGTATTATCCGTGATGTTTTTTCCATGGGAGCAAGACCGATTGCGATGTTAAACTCATTGCGATTCGGTGAATTAGACAGCACGCCGCGTGTCCGCTATTTGTTTAAAGAAATTGTCGCCGGAATTGCCGGATATGGAAACTGTATCGGAATTCCGACCGTTGGCGGTGAAATTCAATTCGAACCTTGCTATGAAGGAAATCCGCTTGTCAATGCGATGTGTGTCGGTCTGATCGATCATCAGGATATTCAAAAAGGGCAGGCAAGGGGAATCGGCAATACTGTTATGTATGTCGGGGCAAAAACTGGACGTGATGGTATTCACGGTGCGACCTTTGCATCGGAAGAACTGACGGAACAATCGGATGAAAAACGTCCGGCTGTTCAAGTTGGAGACCCGTTTATGGAGAAGCTATTACTGGAAGCGTGTCTGGAGCTTGTAAAATCAGATGCGTTAGTAGGTATCCAGGATATGGGTGCTGCCGGATTGACTAGCTCCTCTGCCGAAATGGCCAGTAAGGCAGGTTCGGGGATTGAAATGAACCTTGATCTCGTACCGCAGCGCGAAACAGGCATGACTCCTTATGAAATGATGCTTTCCGAATCGCAGGAACGGATGCTTGTTGTTGTAAAAAAAGGCAGAGAAGCGGAAGTACAGGAACTTTTTAAGAAATATGATTTAGAGGCAGTTGCGGTTGGAACGGTAACGGAGGATAAAATGCTTCGTCTACTTCATCACGGCGAAGTTGTGGCAAATGTTCCGGCAGATTCCCTGGCATTAGATGCGCCAGTTTATTATAAGCCGTCCGTGGAACCGGAATATTTCCGCAACTTTCAGCAAATGCCTGCTTATTCTCCAACCGTTACGGATTATGGTCAAGTGTTGCTCCGTTTATTGGCGCAATCGACGATAGCGAGCAAGGAATCTGTTTATGAACAATATGACTATATGGTACGGACAAACACAGTCGTTGCTCCGGGATCGGATGCTGCCGTACTTCGTATTCGCGGGACAAGAAAAGCATTGGCAATGACAACAGATTGCAACTCACGGTATCTCTATCTTGATCCGGAGACCGGCGGGAAAATAGCGGTCGCGGAAGCAGCCCGCAATATTGTCTGCTCCGGCGGTCAGCCATTAGCGATCACCGATTGCTTAAACTTTGGCAATCCTGAGAAACCGGAAATATTTTGGCAAATTGAAAAAGCAGCAGACGGGATGAGTGAGGCTTGCCGTAAGTTAAATACACCTGTTACCGGCGGAAATGTTTCGCTTTATAATGAAACAAACGGAACAGCAATTTATCCAACACCGGTTGTCGGGATGGTCGGTTTAATTAAAGATCTCGATCATATTACAACTCAGGTTTTTAAAAATTCCGGAGATCTTATTTATTTACTTGGAGAAACAAAAGAGGAATTTGGCGGCAGTGAACTGCAAAAACTGCTGGAAGGAAAGCTGTTTGGAAAAGCTCCTGCTTTAGATCTTGAAGTGGAGAAAAAACAGCAGCAGATAGTTTTAGAAGCGATTCAGAGCGGATTCGTTGCTTCCGCACATGACATCGCAGAGGGTGGTCTTGCAGTTGCCATAGCGGAAAGCATTTTTGCTTCTGACGGATTGGGTGCGAATGTGGAACTGACCGGCAACCCGGCAGCGGCACTGTTTAGTGAGTCACAATCGCGATTTCTTTTAAGCGTGAAAAAAGAACATCAAGAAGCGTTTGAACGGTTAACAAATGCAGTATATATTGGCGAAGTAACAGAGAAACCTTCTTTAACCATTGCCTGCGATGGAAATACTTTACTTGACATTGCAAGCGGGGAAATGGAGAAGGCCTGGAGGGGTGCGATTCCATGCTTGCTGAAATAAAAGGTTTAAATGAAGAATGTGGTGTATTTGGTGTCTGGAATCATGTTCATGCGTCGCAAATTACGTATTACGGACTTCACAGTCTGCAACATCGCGGACAAGAAGGAACCGGAATTGTTTCTACCGATGGAACGACGTTAAAAGGAGTGAAGGGGGAGGGATTAGTATCGGAGGTTTACACGCAAGAAGAAATCGATGAGCTTGACGGTAAATCAGCGATCGGACATGTCCGCTATGCAACAGCGGGCGGCGGCGGCTATGAAAATGTCCAGCCGCTCCTCTTTCACTTTCAAAGCGGCAGCCTAGCACTTGCACATAATGGCAATCTCGTAAATGCGGAGCAATTAAAAAGCCAGCTCGAAACGCAAGGCAGTATTTTTCAAACAAGCTCTGATACAGAGGTATTGGCGCATCTCATTCGCAGAGCAGGTTTCTCTACTTTAAGAGATAAGGTGAAAAATGCACTAAGTATGCTGAAAGGGGCTTATGCCTTTTTAATTATGACAGAAACGGAGCTGATGGTTGCATTAGATCCGAACGGTCTCCGGCCGCTTTCCATTGGCAAATTGGGAGATAGTTATGTTGTTGCTTCTGAAACATGTGCTTTTGATATTGTCGGTGCGGAATTTGTCCGTGACGTGCTCCCGGGAGAGCTCCTTATCATCAATGACGAAGGCTTACAGTCAGAAATGTTTACAATGTCTTCCAATCGGGCGATCTGCACAATGGAATACGTTTATTTTTCCCGTCCGGATAGTGACATCCACGGTATTAATGTGCATACGGCAAGAAAAAATCTTGGAAAACAATTGGCGGAGGAAGCATCCATTGCTGCCGATGTTGTCACAGGTGTGCCGGATTCGAGTATCTCTGTTGCTATAGGTTATGCAGAGGCAACCGGTATTCCATATGAATTAGGATTAATTAAAAATCGTTATGTCGGCCGGACCTTTATTCAGCCTTCGCAATCCTTGCGCGAGCAAGGGGTAAAAATGAAGCTTTCCCCTGTACGCGGGGTCGTTGACGGCAAACGGGTAGTGATGGTCGATGATTCGATTGTCCGCGGCACAACAAGCAGAAGAATCGTCACGATGTTACGGGAAGCAGGCGCAACAGAGGTGCATGTGCTGATCAGCTCTCCGCCAATTAAAAATCCTTGTTTTTACGGAATTGACACATCTACTAGAGAAGAATTGATTGCCGCTGACAAATCAGTAGAAGAAATAAGGGAAATCATTGGTGCTGACACACTCACCTTTTTAAGTGTCGAGGGAATGATAGAAGCAATCGGGCGTAAAGACCCGGGACCGACATGCGGACAATGTCTCGCTTGTTTTACCGGAAAGTATCCGACGGAAATTTTTCCAAATAATTTGCTTAGCCAAGTAAAATGTTAACTTTATTTTATCGCAGATTAAGGGGCAGTAATACCCCCACCATAAAAATGGCAGTTTCACTTTATAATTGTGAAAGCATAAGGAGGAGAAGGCTGCATGGCCAATGCTTATAAGCAGGCGGGTGTAAATATTGAGGCGGGATATGAAGCGGTAGCTAGAATGAAAAAGCATGTTCAAAAAACGATGCGCAAAGGTGTTATCGGCGGATTAGGCGGATTTGGCGGCATGTTCGATCTTTCAGCACTCAAGCTTAAAGAGCCGGTATTGGTTTCAGGGACGGACGGTGTTGGAACAAAGCTTATGCTTGCCTTTTTATTAAATAAACATGATACAATTGGTATCGATGCAGTCGCAATGTGTGTGAACGATATCGTTGTCCAGGGAGCGGAGCCAATTTATTTTCTTGATTATATTGCCTGCGGGAAAGCAGACCCGGCCAAAATCGAGGCTATTGTTAAGGGAATTGCTGATGGTTGCGAGCAAGCGGGCTGTGCGCTCGTTGGCGGCGAAACAGCAGAAATGCCGGGGATGTACCAGGAAGACGAGTATGATGTTGCCGGTTTTTCTGTCGGTGCTGTCGAGAAAAAGGCTCTAATCACGGGGGAAAAAATTGCAGCGGGAGATGTGTTAATCGGTCTCGCATCAAGTGGACTGCACAGCAACGGTTTTTCCCTTGTGCGGAAGATTTTATTGAACGATGCCGGCTACGATCTTCATGATCATTTTGATGAACTGGGCCGGACGCTGGGGGAAGAATTGCTTACGCCGACAAAAATATACGTAAAACTGGTCTTAAAAGCGTTAAAGAAATTTCATATAAAAGGGATGTCTCATATAACCGGAGGCGGATTTATCGAAAATATTCCGAGGATGCTCCCTGAAGGATTAGGGATGGAAATCAATGAAGGATCTTGGGATGTGCCGCCAATCTTTTCCCTGCTGCAGTCTGCCGGGAATTTAAAGCGCACGGAGATGTACAATATTTTTAATATGGGAATTGGCTTTGTTGTAGCTGTCAGCAAGGAAGAAGCTCCTGATTTGCTTGCTCATCTTCAATCTGAAGGAGAAAAGGCTTATCAGATTGGTACTGTCACCGGTCGGGGAGAGATAAAGATCGGGTAAAATGAAGACATATTTTTTCTTGAACGGGAACATAAATTGCAAGAACAGGGACATAAATTGCGTAAACGAGGACAAAAAACTCTGAAATGAGGACATAAAACCGGAAAACGAGATCAAAAAAGAAGAAAAGAGATGGAACTTTTCAGGAAAGAGGACAAAAATTTTCAGAATGAGGACATAAATTGCAAGAACGAGGACAAAAAACTCTGAAATGAGGACATAAAACCGGAAAATGGACTCAAAAAAGAAGAAAAGAGATGAACTTTTCAGGAACGAGGACATTATTTTTCAGAATGAGGACATAAATTGCAAGAACGAGGACAAAAAACTCTGAAAAGGGAACATAAACTGCAAGAATGAGGACATAAATCCGGAAAATGAGGACATAAACCAGAAGAGCGTACTTTTCATGCGATGAAAAAAGGTTATATGTACTGATATCCGGCCGGATTCAATACGAATAATAGATTGGGATCCGGCAGTGATTTTTGTGTAAAACAGATGGAGGAAAAAATGAAAAAATTGGCGGTTTTCGCTTCAGGAAACGGAACAAATTTTCAAGTTATTTTAGATGCAGCAGAGCAAGGAAGATTGCATGCATCTGTTGAGCTGCTTGTAAGTGATCAGCTTGATGCTTTTGCCATTAAGCGGGCAGAATCAGCCGGTATTCCTTGCTTTGTTTTTTCAGCAAAGCAATATTCCGCAAAAGCTGCATATGAAGAAGAAATATTAGTCCATTTGAAGGAAAAACAAATTGATTTCATTGTTTTGACCGGCTACATGCGGCTGATTGGTTCAACAATCCTCCAAACATTTCAAGGAAGAATTGTTAATATTCATCCATCCTTATTGCCGGCTTTTCCCGGAAAAGATGCGATTGGACAAGCAATTGCTGCCGGGGTAAAGGTGAGCGGAGTCACGATTCATTATGTCGATGAAGGCATGGATACAGGGCCGATTATTGCGCAGCAGGCAGTGGAAATAGCGGAAAATGAAACGAAAACAAGTTTGCAACAAAAAATTCAGCATGTGGAACATCAATTATATCCGCAAGTATTGGAAAAAATATGCAGGTGAACAGCACCTGCAGTATTTTTGCATGGAAACTTTTCTAAGCAAGGAATACCCGGGAACGATCCACTCCGCAAATGGAAAAATGAGAATGATAAATTAATGAAGGGGGCAACAATGAAATGAAAAAAAGAGCATTACTTAGTGTTTCGGATAAAACCGGAATTGCGTCATTTGCAAAACAATTACATAAGCTTGGTTTTGAACTAATTTCGACTGGCGGTACGAAAAAAGCCCTTGAGGAAGAAGGAATACCAGTGAAGAGTGTCACTCAGGTTACAGGGTTTCCGGAAATTTTAGAAGGCAGAGTTAAAACATTACATCCTAATATTCACGGCGGTTTATTGGCAAAGTTTTCTGATCCTTCACATCAAGAACAATTAACCGAGCATCATATTGAACCGATCCAGCTTGTGATTGTCAATTTATACCCGTTCCAGGAGACGATTGCGAAAGCGAATGTTACGGTAGAAGAGGCAATCGAAAACATTGATATCGGCGGCCCGGCGATGCTTCGTGCCTCCGCGAAAAACCACCAGTATGTCACGGTTGTCGTTGATCCGGCTGATTATGACACAGTGCTCGCAGAATTAGAGGCGAAAAACGAAGTAACGTTTGCAACAAGGCGCAAGCTGGCAGCAAAGGTATTTCGCCACACAGCGGCTTATGATGCTTTAATAGCAGAGTATATGACGAATCTAGTTCAAGAAGAAACACCGGAAAAATTAACGGTTACATATGAGAGAAAACAATCATTACGTTATGGGGAAAATCCGCATCAACAGGCGGCATTTTACCGCAAGCCTTTAGGGTCAAGCTTTTCAATAGCCGATGCTAGCCAGTTACACGGGAAGGAATTATCTTACAATAATATTAACGATGCAGATGCCGCGCTGCAAATGATCAAGGATTTTTCAGAACCGGCTGCTGTTGCCGTCAAACATATGAATCCTTGCGGAGTCGGTATCGGGGAAAATATATTTGCAGCATTTGAAAAAGCGTTTGAAGCTGATCCGGTTTCTATTTTTGGCGGCATTATTGCATTAAACCGCGAAGTAGATGCTGCAACGGCGCAGAAATTACATGGAATTTTTCTCGAAATCATTATTGCCCCGTCTTTTTCGCAGGAAGCTTTAGATATTTTAACAAGTAAAAAAAATCTCCGTCTGCTTTCCGTTCCATTTGATGCGGAAACAAAAACGGAGAAGAAGCTGACGTCGATAGAGGGCGGTTTGCTCGTGCAAGATTACGACCATTATTCATTGGATGAAGCAACGATCAGCTATCCAACGGAGCGGAAACCAACAGAACAAGAGTGGCGCGCATTGAAATTAGGCTGGAAAGTAGTGAAGCATGTAAAATCAAATGCAATTGTGGTCAGCAGTGATTCAAATACATTTGGGATTGGAGCGGGACAAATGAACCGCGTTGGTGCAGCGAAAATTGCCCTTGAGCAAGCTGGAGAAAAAGCAAAAGGTGCGGCACTTGCATCGGATGCCTATTTTCCGATGGATGATACGGTAGAGGCGGCGGCAAAGGCAGGCATAACAGCAATCATCCAGCCCGGCGGTTCAATAAGAGATGAAGATTCAATCAAAAAAGCAAATGAATACGGGATCGCAATGGTATTTACCGGAGTGCGTCATTTTAAACACTAAAAATGGTACATGGTATCAGCAAGTGCAATGCGATAGGGAAGTAAAGCTGTAACCTGGCACCAAAGCAGATTTGAGCGCAGCGTAATTTTTTGAATAGAGGTGAAAAAATGGATGTTTTTGTAATAGGACGCGGCGGAAGAGAGCATGCTATCTGTCATAAGCTAAAAGAAAGCAGTCATGTTGAGAATGTGTTTGTCGCACCGGGGAATCCGGGAATGACAGATGTTGCAACGTTGGTGGGGATAGATGAAAGTGATCAGGAGAGTCTTGTATCATTTGCTTTGGACAAGCAAATAGGATTAACAATTATTGGACCGGAAGTGCCGCTTTTGGCAGGTTTAAGTGACCGTTTCACAGAAGCTGGCCTAAAAGTATTTGCACCGACACAGAAAGCGGCGGAAATCGAGGGCAGCAAATCATTTGCAAAAGAACTGATGGCAAAATATCAAATTCCGACAGCAGATTATGCCGTTTTTACAAATTATCAAGAAGCAAAAGCTTTCATTGAAGAAAAAGGAGCACCAATTGTGATCAAAGCAGACGGCTTAGCAGCCGGTAAAGGTGTGACGGTCGCGTTGACATTAACAGAAGCGCTGGAAAGTATTAAGGAAATGCTCGTTGAAGAAAAATTTGGCAGCGCATCAAAAAGTGTTGTTATTGAGCAATTTTTAGCTGGTGAAGAGTTTTCCTTAATGGCATTTGTTAATGGTGATATTGTCGTTCCATTAGAAATTGCCCAGGATCATAAACGTGCATTTGATGGGGATCAGGGGCCGAATACCGGCGGTATGGGTGCCTATTCCCCGGTTCCGCTTATTGCAAAGGCAACCGTTGCCGAAGCGATTGAAACAATCCTGGAACCGGCGGCAAAAGCACTTTTACAAGAGGGCAGAAGCTTTTGCGGTGTTTTGTATGCCGGCTTAATTGCCACTGAGGACGGACCGAAGGTAATCGAATTCAACGCCCGCTTTGGTGACCCGGAAACGCAAGTTGTTCTGCCCAGGATGAAATCCGATCTTGTTGAAGTGATTGTACAATTGCTGGCAGGGGAGAAGCCGGAAATCGAATGGTATGACGAAGCAATGCTTGGTGTTGTTGTAGCATCAAAGGGTTATCCCGGCGCATATGAGAAAGGAGCCGTTCTAAAAGGCTTGGAAAATATCGCAGACAATGTTTCGATTTTTCATGCGGGGACCGGCAAAAGCGCGAACGGTGAATTTGTGACAAACGGAGGCAGAGTACTGCTTGCCGCCGCGAAATCTTCATCGTTAGCAGATGCCCAAAAAAAGGTTTATAAAGAATTAGAAAAATTGAAAAGTGATAAAATTTTTTAC
Organism: Bacillaceae bacterium Marseille-Q3522; assembly: GCA_017898095.1. Classification (GTDB taxonomy): domain Bacteria; phylum Bacillota; class Bacilli; order Bacillales; family Cytobacillaceae; genus JAGKQJ01. Next base: position 16,595 of record JAGKQJ010000031.1, read on the forward strand.
CGGAAAGATATCGGCAATAAAGTGATTCGCTAGGATTCACTACATTCTAAGTAATGAACAAGTGTCATTTTTGACGTTTAATCAAGCCTGTAAAAAAGAGAGTCACACCTCTTTTTTGCAGGCTTATTGAGTCTTTTTACTGTTCTTGTTCAAATAATTAGTCTATACTTTTTTTAGTGTGTAAAGCAGGCTCAAGAGCTGGGTTGCTTTTGAAATGGCTAACTTGTAAAAAAGTAAAAAAATTTTATCGGCTTGCTGAAACGTTTTTAATGCGTTAACAAAAGAAATATGGTAATATAAGAGAAATGAATGAAAAGGCTTTCTTTTTTCGGAATATGTTCAAAGTCACCGGAGAAATAGCTGCAAATCACTTTGCCGATCGCATTTTTGTTTCACTCAGAAAAGTGTTTAAAAACATCAACAAAATAAAAGAAGTTAGAAAGACAGAGAAACGCCTTCGCAGGTTGCAGCGCCAAGTTTCTCGAAAATATCAAATGAACAAGGAGGGAAACCGTTTCGTCAAAACAGGCAACATTATAAAAATCGAAAAGAAGATACGACACCTGCATAGAAGATTAACCAATATCAGAACTAACCATCTTCATCAAACGACAAACGATATCATGAAAACCAAGCCATATCGAATTGTAATGGAAACCTTGAACATCAAAGGAATGATGAAGAATAAGCATTTGTCAAAAGCGATTGCCAAACAAGGTTTATTCGAATTTAAGCGTCAAATTCAATATAAATGTAAGAAACATGGTATTGAGTTTGTTGAAGTTGATAATTGGTATCCATCTTCAAAAATGTGTTCATGTTGTGGAAGTATTAAGAAAGACCTAAAGCTGTCTGACCGAGTATACAAATGTACTTGTGGTCATGAAATAGACAGGGATTTGAATGCCTCTATCAACTTGTCACGATACGAATTAGCAAACTGACATTTAAAAGTTACTGCTAATATGTAGGATTCGTTGTATCCGAATTTACGCCCTCGGAGTGTTATATCAAACGAGAGTAGCTTCGGCAAAATCGGACACGTAGAACAGGGAAATAAACAATCTTTATAGATTTTTATAATGTTTTGGCAACGGGAAACGTAATGCTGGAACAACGGTACAGGTGGAAAAATAAACAGTTGCGTGAACATGTTTCCGTCCTTGATGGGAAATTATCGCCAACTATCTTGTTAAAAAATGCACGTTATTTAAATCAGACATTCCGAAAATGGATGAGGGCAAATATATGGATATATGAAGACCGGATCGTTTATGTCGGTGAAAAATTACCTGAAAATACGGAGAACTCCGAAACGATCGATTGTGTAAATCAATTCATTGTCCCTGGCTATATCGAACCGCATGCCCATCCATTTCAATTATATAATCCCCTTACGCTTGCTGAATTTGCTGCACAGTACGGTACAACAACACTCATTAATGATAATCTGTCGCTGGTCATGCAGCTTTCAGACCGAAAAAAAGCTTTCGCCTTTCTTAAGGAAATGAGAACGATACCGACAACGATGTACTGGTGGTGCCGTTTTGATCCGCAAACGGAAATAAATGAAGAAGAATTAACTTTTTCCCACAGCAATATAAAAGCCTGGCTGGAGCATGACGCGGTGCTACAAGGGGGAGAGCTGACCGGATGGCCGCGTTTATTACATGGCGATGATATGATGTTACACTGGATTCAGGAAGCAAAAAGAATGCGTAAGAAAATAGAAGGACATTTCCCGGGTGCCTCCGAAAAAACGTTGGCGAAGCTGACCTTGCTTGGGGCAGACTGTGATCATGAAGCGATCACCGGCCAAGAAGTGTATAACCGTCTTATGCAGGGGTATATGGTGTCCCTGCGCTATTCATCAATCCGTCCGGATCTCCTTAATTTGCTGGATGAAATTCATCAGCTTGGTATTCAGCAGTACGACCGGTTTATGCTGACAACGGATGGTTCTTATGCTCATTTTTATGAACAGGGACTAATTGATCACTTGATCCGCATTGCGATGGAAAAAGGGGTCCCGGTTATCGATGCCTATAATATGGCAACGATTAATGTCGCCCGCTACTATAATATCGAATATTTACATGGCAATATTGCAACAGGAAGAGTGGCAAACTTGAATTTTCTTGAGGATGAGCGAAATCCGACACCGATTTCAGTGATGGCGAAAGGAAAATGGCTGAAACGTGACGGTAAAAAAATTGTTAACCAATATAAAAAGCTGGATTGGAAGAGTTATGGTTTCGCCCCTTTAGAAATTGATTGGGAAATAACAAAAGATGACTTGCAGTTTTCAATGCCGTTCGGAATGAAAATGGAAAATTCTGTTATAATAAAGCCGTACTCTGTTACGATAGATGTTTCCTATGACCAATTGTCTACAGACCATGATGAATGCTTTTTTATGATGATCGACCGTAAGGGAAAATGGCGGATTAATACAATGTTAAAAGGTTTCTCCAATAAACTTTCCGGACTTGCAAGTTCTTTTTCGACGACAGGTGATATTTTACTGATCGGCAAAAACAAACAAGACATGATCCATGCTTTTAAACATATGCAAAAGATTGGCGGGGGAATTGTTATTGCGGAAGATGGGAAAATTGAACTGGAAATGCCGCTTCTATTAAACGGGGTATTATCAGATAAGAGTGTCGAAGAAATTATGACGGAAGAAAAGCGATTTTTACAATATTTAAAGAATAAAGGTTACCCATATAAAGATCCGATCTATTCCTTATTATTTTTTTCTTCCACTCATTTGCCCTATTTACGGATTACGCAGCGCGGAATGTACGATGTGATGAATAAAATGGTACTCTTTCCGACGATAATGCGTTAAAATAGAAGAGATTATAAAAAAAACGGATCTAAAAGATTGATTTGGATCAGCTTTATTACAGTTCGTTTCACTTTATCGATGGTTTTGTATCAAGCTAAGTTAAAAAGAGACGTCAACTAGTTTAGGGGGGGGATTTATTTTTCATGTGGAAAAAGTTTTTGGCTGTCACTGCGATCTTCTTCTTACTAGTTGCCTGCAGTCATCAAAAAGAAGTCGTAGAAGAAGAATCGGATGAAACACAGGATGTTACGGAGGAACCCGAACCGGTTCCTGAAGAGGAACCGGAATTCCCATTTTATTTTCCTTTAACAGGAATAGGGAGTGAAGAAGATACCGGGGGACGTTCCATTGCCGTAATGATTAATAATCATCCAAATGCCCGGCCTCAATCCGGATTGTATAAGGCGGATATTGTTTATGAATTAATTGCTGAAGGCGGCATTACCCGTTTTCTTGCAATATTCCAAAGTGAGAAACCGGAAATTGTCGGCCCTGTGAGAAGTGCGCGGGAGTATTATATTAAATTAGCGAAAGGCTACGACAGCTACTATATTGCGCACGGCTATAGCGCCGATGCCGAAGAAATGTTGCGGAACGGCTTTATCGACCATATAAACGGCATGCAATATGACGGCACGCTGTTTCAACGGGCAAGCTTTCGCAAGGCACCGCATAATTCTTATATTACCTATGAGAACATTTTAAAAGGAGCAGAAAAACTCCAGTATGATTTGACGCGGATGCCAAAGGCTCTGCCATTTTTAAATGAGGAAGAAATAGCCCAGTTAAGCGGAGAAGCGGCAACAGATGTAACGGTCGATTATTTATCATCAGCGGATTTTTCTGCGAATTATGTGTACGATGCTACTTCAGTAAAGTACAAGCGTTTTTCTAATCAGGAGCAAACGGTTGATTATGAGACAGGTGAACCGGTTCTGCTTGATAATATATTTATCGTCGAAACGGCTCATAGCATTATTGTAGAAACAGATAGAACTTCTATTGATTTAACCTCAGGCGGCAGAGGAATTTTATTGCAAAAAGGAAAATGGAATGAAATGGAATGGAGAAATGTGGATGGGCGAATCTTGCCGTATAAAAATGGAACTCCTGTTTCCTTTGTTCCAGGGAAAACATGGATTTCCGTCATCCCTGCAAATCCGGGCATAGAAGAAATCGTAACAATTCAGTAAGAAGAAGGAGTATTGGTCATGCAAATAGATAAATTGAGAGGGAAGGAATTAGATCAATTATTTTATTCTATTTTATCTTTGAAAAATTTAGAAGAATGCTATCGTTTTTTTGATGATCTGTGCACCGTCAACGAAATCCAAGCGCTGTCACAGCGTCTTGAGGTTGCGAGAATGCTGAATGAGGGAAAAACGTACCACACGATCGAAACAGAAACCGGTGCAAGTACAGCAACCATTTCGCGGGTGAAACGTTGTTTGAATTATGGCAATGATGCTTATGTCATGGCACTTGACCGTGTCAAGGAAATGAGGAGAGAGGAAACGGAATAGGACTTTCCGGGCGGGAACATTGCCGGCTTAGTTCTGGTATGAATCGGGTTGGACAAGGGATGGCTTATTGCCATCTCCATCGTCCGGAGAATAGGAAAGGCTAAGGAAAATTGAAAAATAGTTTGTGAAAATTTCCGTTCTAATTTTTACAAACTATTGGTGTAATTTACTGAAATTATGTGATTATTTTCACAAACAAAAGTACAAAATTAAATTAACTGGAACAGTGCCAGGTATTTATTTTCTTCTGTTTTTTCTCGGGTTAGGACAATGGATATGAAATGATTTATATTTTAAACCGAGTATCCCTACTATTGTAATATTTTATCTGGCAGGGATCATCCTTTCACGGACAATTGTATTTGTATTAATGAAAAAATAGAATCAAGATTTTATGCCTGTAAATTCTCCATTATATACTGGGACAGCTATCCGTATCTTTCCTTCGCGGCTAGCTGTCCTTTTTTTTAAAAGAAATCCATAAAATAAGTCTTTAAAGGAGGTATTTTTTCTTCCAGTGCACTGGCGGTATCCCGGTTACCGCGGATGAAATTCATTTCATAAAGCTCCATCGGTCTTTTATACCCTGTCAGGATTGCTGTCAGCGCATTTATATTCATTTCAAGAACAGGATCGTCCCCTTCATCCTCTCCAAGCCGGTACGTAATGTTGTTCCATGGAGCAAACTCGTCATTGATGGAAAGGCTTAGTGATTGCTCGGTGTGTAAAAAGTTGTATCTCGCAAGCACTTCTTTAACATTGACAATTCGCGCCATAAAATAAGGAATGATTTCGATTTTTTGTTTCGGCTGCTGCAGCAAATACGGAAAAGGGTCGTGAACGGAAGTATTGATAATGGCACGATCTATCATCGAATCATGCTGGCAAATAAAATTCCATAATTGGCTGCGCGCTTCGTAATTTAACCAGACATATTCTTCCACAGTCATGATGTTGTCTTTTACACTATATAATAAATATCCCTGACCATTTCCTTCTCCGTCATAATAAACGGCAATTTGCTCATCACTATAAACACTATTTTTCCACCAATCAGACGTGCGAATCAGCGGACCGGAATAAAATGTGCTGAATGCTTGATAGATCTTTTCAAACTCCAAACGATGAGACTCTTTTTTATAACGTATTATCGTACCGGACGGACGCCCAATCGGAGATAAATTAGCTTTTTCAATCGTTATTTTCTTTACGTCCGTTAATACTTCCCAGCCAAATTTCCGGTAAAAAGAAATATCGAAGGGATGCAGGAAGGACAAGAACTGTTTGTTCTGATTCATTTCCGACAATGCTGCAGTCAATAATTTTTTTACATATCCTTTTCTCCTATATTCCGGGTAGGTAGCGACTCCGGCAATTCCGCCCATATTCCATTGCTGCCCGTTCACATTTACTTTTAAGGAAAGGATATGAAGTTTAGAGGCGAGTTCGTCTTCATCCCAAATACTTAAAATCGTATGCTTGTCCATTTTTTGCAGAGCAGTTTCCAGTGCTTTTTCCGTTAATGTATATTGAAAAGCGTACATCGATAATTGTGCTGCCTTCAAATACTCTTGGTTCGTTAATTTCCGCAATTCCATTGTATCTCCGCCTTTCTTTTAACATATTTCTCGATTAACAGATAAAAATCCTGCAAAAAAAAGCTTTTCTTTTGCGAAATTTTTTTAGTGAAAGCCCTCTGTTTTAAGCTGAATATGGCGGGAAAATGAAAACAGGAACACTTTATTTTGTACCTGCGAAAAGCGGGAAAACTCCTTTTTCAATGTGTTATAATGTGATAATGGACTGTAAAATGGAGGCATGTGTATGTACGATTTTCGCGAGTGGAAGCATGTGTTTAAGCTCGATCCCAATAAGTCTATAACGGATGAAGATTTAGAAAAAATCTGTGAATCGAAGACAGACGCGGTTATGATTGGCGGTACAGACGGTGTAACCTTGGAAAAAGTATTAAACCTGATGGCCCGTGTGCGCCGCTACAGCGTTCCTTGCGTATTAGAGGTATCCGCGATAGAAGCTGTGACACCGGGATTCGATCTATATTTCATTCCAACGGTCTTAAACAGCGGTGAGACAAAGTGGATAACCGGGCTGCATCATGAAGCATTGAAGGAATTTGCTGCGCTGATGAATTGGGATGAGGTTGTTGTTCAAGGTTATTGCATTTTAAATGAAAATAGTAAAGTTGCAGCCTTAACAAATGCAAATACTGCGCTGACAACTGAAGATGTAACGGCTTATGCAATGCTGGCAGAAAGAATTTTTAAGCTGCCGATTTTTTATGTGGAATACAGCGGGACATATGGCGATCCTGCAATTGTAGAAGCTGTAAAGCAAGCATTAACAGAAACAAGACTCTTCTATGGCGGCGGGATTAAAACTTTTGCCCAGGCGAAAGAAATGGCTGCGTATGCGGATGTTATTGTAGTCGGCAATCTTATCTATGAAGATATAGAAGAAGCGTTAAAAACTGTACAAGCATCCGATAAAGCGTTGTTTTAAAAGAAAAATTAAGCTACAATAGAAAGGGAACGTACGTTTGAATAGGTGGTGAAAAGATGCATTTTTTAACAGAAAAAATAGTCAGCGGACTAAATAAAGAACAGAAGCAAGCTGTAAAAACAACTGATGGACCGCTCTTAATTATGGCGGGGGCCGGTAGCGGAAAAACAAGGGTGTTGACTAACCGCATTGCTTATTTAATCGTCGAAAAGGGTGTCAATCCGTATAATATTTTGGCGATTACCTTCACAAATAAGGCAGCAAAGGAAATGCGTGACCGGATCCGGAAAATGATGGGCGGAGCAGCAGAGGAAATTTGGATATCGACCTTCCACTCAATGTGTGTCCGGATTTTACGGAGAGATATTGACCGGTTCGGCTTTCATCGTAATTTTACGATTTTGGATCCAACCGATCAACAGTCTGTCATAAAAGGAATCTTAAAGGATAAGAATATCGATGTGAAAAAATTTGCTCCCCGAGCCTTGCTTGCCTCTATTAGCAGTGCAAAAAATGATTTAATTACAGAAGAAGAGTTTGCTCAAAAAACCGGTAATTATTATGAAAAAGTTGTTAGTGATGTTTATACAGAATATCAAAAAAGGCTGCGCAGAAATCAGGCGCTTGATTTTGATGACCTCATCATGACAACCATCCAACTTTTTAAGAGAGTACCGGAAGTGTTGGAATATTACCAAAGGAAATTTCAATATATTCATGTTGATGAATACCAGGATACGAACAAAGCACAGTATATTTTAGTGAAACTTTTGGCAAACCGTTTTAAAAATATTTGTGTTGTTGGTGACTCCGATCAATCAATCGTGCGCCCATAAGGGCATTACAGTTTTCACCATTTGGCGGTGAATTAGCAGAGAACAGCTAATGTATCAACAGACTTATTTTGGAGGGAAACCAAAGAGGGAGTGTAGCATGTCTGTAAAGTCATAAGTCAACTAAGGTAGCAAATGGTTGCGACTGAATGGCGAGATATAAAAGATAAGTATAAGGAAGAAGGCTAAACTGCTTGAAGAACAGACTGAGCGGGATCATGGTCGCCTGTTAGGAAAGCTATTTGACACCTAACATCAATCCTCGTAGACGAAATAAATGCATTCGAATACGAATAAGGAATAGTAATAAATTGATACTATTCCTTGTGTTCTCGTAAAAAGGATTGACGCGCTTGTAGAAACAAGAAAAGGTCGAACGTTCCTTCCGACAACTTACCAAAGCCAAACTGTAATGTGCTAAATGGGGATTACCTAAGTTGGAATGCTAATGTATTAGCTATGCGAAATGCCTTTAGGGTGATAAATTCTAAGTTGAGAGACAAGGAAGATGACGCTGAATATCCAATATGGTAACGGAGCTTCCGTAGTAGTTCGAGCTAGGGAAAGCCTAGTACATGGCGAAGGGAAGCAGCTTACATTGTATAAACAAAATAAGAAGGAGCGAAATGCTCTATGCAAAATTCTGAAAATGTCTTATACAATTTATCCAAACAAGCCAAGGATGAACATTTCATTTTTGATCGTTTGTACAGAAATCTCTATAACGTAAATTTCTATTATAAAGCCTATGCAAATATCTATGCTAATGATGGCAGTGCCACAAAAGGGGTAACTAATGAAACAGCGGATGGTTTTGGAGATGAGAGGATCAATCAAATTATTGAAAGCCTCAGAGACGAAAGTTACCAACCAAATCCAGCTAGACGCACTTATATTCCAAAGAAAGATGGAAATAAGAGACCATTAGGAATTCCTACATTCACGGACAGAATCGTACAAGAAATTTGCCGAATGTTACTAGAAGCGATATACGAACCTGGTTTCTTAGAGTGCTCGCACGGTTTCAGACCTGAAAGAAGTTGTCACACAGCACTAGTACAAATTAAACAAACCTTTACTGGAGTCAACTGGTTCATCGAAGGCGATATTAAAGGCTTTTTCGACAATATTGATCATCACACACTCATAAATGTATTGAGAAAACGAATTAAGGATGATAAATTCATCAGACTCATTTGGAAATTTCTAAAGGCAGGATACATAGAAGATTGGCGCTTCCATAAAACGTACAGCGGTACTCCACAAGGCGGAATCGCTAGCCCCATTCTAGCCAATATCTACCTAAATGAGTTTGACAAATTCGTGATAAATACACTTAAAAGTGAGTTTGAAGTTGGTAAACCGAAGAGTCGTAAAAGAAATACTGAATATCGCACAAATGAAGCAAGGGTTCGAATACTGGGTAAGAAAATTGACTTAGAAACCGATCCTTTAAAAAGGGAAGAAATGATAAAAGCACGCAAGGAAATCAGAAAACAAATGTTAAACCTTCCTTACTATGAACCCAAAAATGAAGGATATAAAAGCCTGTCTTACGTAAGATATGCTGATGACTTCATTTTAGGTATACACGGTAGTAAAGAAGACTGTGAATCGCTTAAAGAGAAGATGAGCATTTTCTTGAATGATAATCTCAAATTGGAGTTGTCGGAAGAAAAAACGCTCATTACTAATAGTAAAAACAGAGCAAGATTTCTTAGCTATGATATCGAAGTGAATAGGAAACATGATGCAAAAAGGGATAAAAACGGAAAAACTAGAAGAGGGTATCATGGTAAAGTAAGTTTTTTTGTCCCACCGGGAACAATTGAAAAAGTTATCATGAACCACAAAATGGTTAAAGATATCAATGCGAAGGAATGGAAAATACTCCATAGACCATCGCTGTTAAAACTAACTCCATTAGAAATAGTTGAGTCCTATAACTCGGAACTTCGTGGGTTATATAACTACTATTGTCTCGCTCTTAATGTGTCTCATAAAATGTGGCAACTACGCTATGTTATGGAATATAGCTGTTTGAAAACACTCGCTGGGAAATTTAGAATAAGCATAGGAAAAATAAAAGAAAAATATAGAGATGGTAAACATTGGGGTATACCTTATGAGACGAAAAAGGCAAAGAAGATAGCCTATTTCTATAAAGAACCCCTTACAGTAAAAGAATCAGCAGGAAAAGCTGATGTTGACGTCATACCAAACTGGCACAAATATCAAAATACATCTGAAATGGAAAAACGTCTGAAAGCTAAAGAATGTGAATTATGTGGACAAAATGACCCAACGTTAAAGTATGAAGTTCATCATGTAAACAAAATGAAGAATTTGAAAGGCAAAGAACGCTGGGAAGTAGTTATGATTGGCAAACAACGTAAAACTCTAATTGTGTGTCAAGAGTGCCACATTAATATTCACAAAGGATAAATATGATGTAAGTGGAGAGCCGTATACTCTGAGAGGAGTACGTACGGTTCGGAGGGGAGTGCTTGGAAACCTGCTGTCTAAATACAGTAAGGCGCTGGGTACTTACCCTACTATCGTTGGCGTGGCGCTGATATTGGCAATATTTTATCATTTGAAAAAGATTATCAAAACGCCACGACGATTTTTTTGGAACAAAATTACCGCTCCACAAAAACAATTTTACAGGCGGCGAATAATGTCATTGCCCATAACGCAAGGCGGAAAGAAAAAAATCTGTGGACGGAAAATACGGATGGGAAGAAAATCTATTATTATCACGGTGACAGCGAGCAAAGTGAAGCACAATTTGTTACTGCGAAAATAAAAGAGTACCTCGAACAACAAAAAGGTAAGTTGTCCGATATTGCAATACTCTACCGAACAAATGCACAGTCGCGGGTAATGGAAGAAGTGCTTGTGAAGTCCAATATCGCTTATACGATTGTTGGCGGCACAAAATTCTACGATCGTATGGAAATTAAAGATATGCTGGCTTATTTACGCCTGATCGCCAACCCGCAAGATGATATCAGCTTACAGCGGATTATTAACGTTCCAAAAAGGGGAATCGGCGCAGGCTCACTTGATAAAATAGCAAGCTTTGCTTCCCTACACGAGATTTCCATGTTTGAAGCATTACAATCTGCCGCATTAATCGGGCTCAGTCCGAAAATTACAAAAGCAGTGGATGAATTTGCTGCACTCATCAAAAACTATATCGACATGCAACAATATTTATCTGTCACAGAGCTTGTCGAGCAAGTCTTTGAAAAAACGGGCTATCAAAAAGTACTGGAAGCAGAAAAAACGTTAGAGTCACAAAGCAGATTGGAAAACTTAGAAGAATTTCTCTCTGTCACGAAAAATTTTGAGAAAGAAAATGATGACAAAAGCTTAATTGCTTTTCTCACAGATTTGGCTTTAATTGCAGATCTTGATAAATTAGATGATGAGGAACAAAAACAAGATGCAGCTGTCTTAATGACACTTCATGCGGCGAAAGGACTGGAATTTCCAGTTGTATTTATCATCGGTTTAGAGGAAGGCATTTTTCCGCACAGCCGTTCGTTGACAGAAGAAGAGGAGATGGAAGAAGAACGACGCTTAATGTATGTTGGCGTGACCCGCGCAGAAAAGCAGTTGTATCTTACAAGTGTACAGATGCGGACGCTTTTTGGTCGGACTAGCTTCAATATGCCGTCAAGGTTTATTAATGAAATAGATGATGATTTAATTGAAGAGCAAACCGGTCAAAAACGTGTTACCATTAATCAACCGTCCGCAACTGCCAATGTCCGGAAAGCAGTAAGAAGACCGGTCGCTGCAAACAGCGGCGGTGCAGATATCGCCTGGCAGGTTGGCGATAAGGCAGAACATGGAAAATGGGGTATCGGCACTGTTGTCAGAATAAAAGGTGAAACGGAAAATCTTGAACTGGATGTAGCCTTTCCAAGTCCGGTAGGAATAAAAAGATTACTTGCCAATTTTGCTCCGATTAAAAAGAAACATTGAGAAAGGAATGGGAATGGATGGAGCTGCATGCAGCGGAAAAAAGAGTGAAAGAACTGCATACTTTATTGAATCAATATAATTACGAATACCACGTATTGGATCAACCAACGGTTCCCGACAGCGAGTACGATCGTTTGTTGAAAGAATTAATCGCCTTAGAAGAAGCATTTCCCTCTTTAAAGGTTCCAGAATCCCCCACACAACGGATTGGCGGCGAAATTCTGGAAATGTTTACAAAAGTGGAGCACCGGGTGCCGATGATCAGCTTGGCTAATGCTTTTAACGATGCTGATCTCCGTGATTTTGACCGCAGGGTGAAGCAGGTGATCGGGGATCACTATTCCTATATTTGCGAGTTGAAAATAGACGGTTTAGCCGTATCGTTACGATACGAAGACGGTTTATTTGTCCAAGGATCGACGAGAGGAAACGGTTTGGTAGGTGAGGATATTACAGCTAACTTAAGAACGATACGATCCATTCCTTTACGTTTAAAAAAGAATCTCTCCATCGAAGTACGCGGGGAAGCGTATATGCCGAAACGTTCCTTCAATGAATTAAATAAAAAAAGATTGGCAAATGAAGAAGAACCATTTGCCAATCCTCGTAATGCCGCAGCAGGTTCTCTCCGCCAATTGGATCCGAAGATAGCCGCATCCCGTCATCTAGATATTTTTCTGTATGGGATGACGAATGTGCGCGCTTTGAACATGACAGCTCACAGTGAAAGCTTAAATTTCTTAGCGGATTTAGGCTTTAAAACGAACCCGGAACGAAGAACTTGTGCAAATATTGAGGAAGTAATTGCGTTTGTCAACAGCTGGATTGACCGCCGCCCGAATCTTCCTTATGAAATTGACGGCATTGTCGTGAAAGTTGAATCCATTGAGCAGCAGGAAATACTCGGAGCAACGGTAAAGAGTCCGCGCTGGGCAATCGCTTATAAATTTCCTGCGGAAGAAGTGGTGACAACTTTAACCGCTATTCAGCTGACCGTCGGCAGAACCGGCGTCATTACCCCGACGGCAGTTCTTGAGCCGGTAAAGGTTGCCGGAACCACGGTAAAACGGGCATCGTTGCATAATGAAGACTTAATCCGTGAAAAAGATATTAAAATAGGCGATAAAGTAGTAGTAAAAAAAGCAGGCGATATTATTCCCGAGGTTGTCAATGTTTTAGTTGAGCAGCGAACCGGAGAGGAACAAGAGTTTCAAATGCCGACTCATTGCCCTGACTGCGGAAGTGAACTTGTCCGCCTGGAAGGGGAAGTGGCGCTGCGTTGCATCAATCCGAAATGCCCGGCACAAATCCGCGAAGGACTGATTCATTTTGTCTCCAGAGATGCGATGAATATTGACGGGCTTGGAGAAAAAGTAATCAGCCAGTTATTTTCAGAAAAACGAATCAAAGATGTCGCCGACCTGTATAAATTAACGTACGAGCAATTAATTGGTTTAGAGAGAATGGGCGATAAATCAGTGAAAAATTTATTGCAAGCCATTGAAGCATCAAAAACAAATTCACTTGAAAAACTCTTGTTTGGTATCGGGATCCGCCATGTCGGAGCGAAGGCGGCAAAAATATTAGCACAGCATTTTGAAGAAATGGACCGTCTAAAAACAGTAACAGAAGAAGAGTTAACGGCGATTCATGAAATTGGCGAAAAAATGGCCGATTCGGTTGTAACTTTTTTTGCAAAAGAGGAAGTCGGAGAATTGCTCGAGGAATTAAAGCAGGCCGGCGTAAATATGAGCTATACGGGAGCAAAACTTGCCGAAAGCGGTCAGGAGGAACTGCTATTCAGCGGTAAAACGGTTGTATTGACCGGAAAACTGGAACAGCTGACGAGAAACGGGGCAAAAGAACAAATCGAATTACTAGGCGGCAAAGTGACCGGAAGTGTAAGCAAAAATACCGATATTGTTATTGCCGGAGCGGATGCGGGTTCTAAATTAACGAAAGCACAGCAATTAGGGATTGAAGTGTGGAACGAAGAGCGGTTGCTGGAGGAATTAAAAAAATAATAGCCCCTTTTGGACTAAATGATATTTGTATAAATAACAAATATGAGGAGGTAAACCGATGTGAAAAAAATCTTTCTGGCTAGTCTCTCTATGTTCTTGTTACTGGCAGGATGTGTTCCCAACTTTAATCGTGAAGAAGAGGTTGTACAGCAAACCGGAGATGCTAATGAAAATGAGAAGGCAACCATTCCGAAATACAAAGTTTCTGATGAATATTACCAGACAATATTGCCATTTAAGCCGTCGGAATCAAGGGGACTTGTGGTCAATAATTTGAACACGAAATATGATATTAATGAGTTTGAGACAGGTTTAATGAGAGCCGCGCAGCGTACATTTGATCCGAAAAGATATGTCTTCCAGGAGGGGCAGTTGCTTGACAGTGAAACTGTCCGTTCCTGGTTAAACCGCAATTTTACATCGGAACAGCTGCAAAGCAGACAATTATCAGAGGAAGAAAATCTAGGATTGAATCCTGTTGATGACGGGCAGGGAGATGCAAGAGAACGAGCCGAAAAGAGCCCGATTTATTTGGCTCATATTATGGAACATAATTATTTGGAAAAAGTAGATGAAAAAACAGTTCGCCTTGGCGGCATTGTGATCGGACTTGCGTTAAACTCGATTTATTATTATCAGGCAGATGGTCTCTCCTATGAACAAGCGATCGATCAGGCAAAGCTTGAAAGTGAAGGAAAAAGAATTGCCCAGGAAATTGTCAACCGCTTGCGGGGCATGGAAGACGCAGGCGATGTACCAATTACAGTTGCTTTATTTAAGCAGGCGCCAAAAACTTCTGTAGTTCCGGGAAATTTCTTCGCAGTTGCAACGGCTGCAAAAGGAAGCAGTGATTTAGGAGATTGGCAGAATATAAATGAGAAATACATTTTATTTCCTCCAGAAGAAACAACAAATGAAAGCCAGCAGTTTGAAAAATTTAAACAGGAAGTGGCTGACTATTTTCCAAATTTCAATGGGATTGTTGGCAGAGGATTTTATGTCGATAATCAATTAAGAGAGCTTTCAATTGAAATTCCGATTCAATTTTATGGGAAAGCCGAAGGAATTGGGTTTACACAATTTATCACTGGGAAAGTGGTCGAAATTTTTCCAAATGATTTTTCAGTGCAAGTAAGTATTACTTCGATCAATGGACCAGAAGCTTTAATCGTTCGCAAAGCCGGCGAAGATGAGCCGTTTGTCCATATATATGACTGAAGATGGACTAATATCATGATTGATTCATTTTTTCACATAGCTTGAAATAGTGGTATTCGAATTATTAGTGCGCCGGATTCCGGCGCAAATTTATTTTTTTGAAACGTAATTTACTTATTAATTCATGGTAACATTGTCCTGTATCATTTCGTTCTTTTACTAAAACTTTTTTACTAAATAGCAGTCTTCTTCATTTAATGAAGCTAGTTTTACACAATTGTCTTTAAGGTTTTTGTCGTATAAACATGACAATTGTCCGAATTTCTCGTTTTAAATCGAAATTTCTTGTCATTACATGTATAATAGATAAATGTAAAATAATTGATTGAAGTTAGGGAGGATCCAATAATGATGGAATGGGCGTTAGCCATTTTGTTTGGTGCAGCAATAGTGCTTCTCATTTTATCTTTTTTGAAAGCAGATCAATCTGCGAAAAAGGTAGAACAGCAGGTAGAAGGTATCTCTGACACTTTTGCGGATAAAATTAGCCAACTACAGGAGCAAATTAGAAAAATTGAACTTGATACTGAAATTACTGTAAACGAAGCTGGTTTACTGCCGGTCTCCTCTAAGCATCGGCAATTGTTACGTGAATTGCTTGATTTGCAAAAACGCGGATACTCCTTGGAAAGTATTGCGACAAAAAAGAGAATGACCGTGCAAGAGGTTGAGCAGCTGCTAACTCCGTTTCTAAATACAAAAAAGGAGGGGAAGAAAGTTGCCAATGAATAGTAAATCAATACGCAGCTTTGCCGGCGGCATTATCATCGCCACAGCAATTTGTGCAATAGCTTACTTCCTTACTCCGGGTGATCCGGCGACAAGTGAGACGGTAAATAATAATTCTGCTGAAAATGAACCAGCCGCTAATGAGGGAACAGCAAATAATCAAGCAGGTGAGGGCGCAGAAGCAGAACAACCGGAACCGCCAACGGATGAAGAAATGTTGAATTTACTTACTGCAAAGGGATACGTCATCCATTCAGCAGAGCAATGGCAGCAGCATCTTGCCGAGACAGAAGCGGCGAGAGTAAGTGCCGAAGAAGCCGCAAGAAAAAGTGCAGAGGAAGCATCCGGAAATGTTGTTTACCGCACGATGTTGTCGGTATCTTCCGGTATGACAAGCATCGATGTCGGGCGGGCTCTGCAGCAGGTCAATATCATCGCTAACGCCCAAGAGTTTACCAATGTAGTAGAAAGCCGCGGACTGGCAAACGCTTTGCGGCCGGGTATGTACCAAGTCGAAAGCGGCATGTCAATGGACGAAATTATTGCGATGATGTTTAAACAATAATTTACCTCTTATGTTGTATATATC
>JAGKQJ010000320.1 GCA_017898095.1 Bacillaceae bacterium Marseille-Q3522
CTATAAAGGAGTTAGAATAATTCAAAGTAACGGAAAAAGATTAAAATCACAATATATTTGTGGAGCGATTCTTAATGAAAGATTTTGGCTACAATGAATTGTTCGAGATAATCCATGAGGCTTATTATGAATTCTTGGAGACAGGTAGAGGACATGAATATGCAATGGCTAGAACTAGAGATGAGTTCAACAATTTAGGAAGGACAGAGGACTTTATGTTGATACTTCTATTGGCGAAATTATTGAATTAGAATATGCCGATGAGTCACTAAAAAACACCTATTCTAACTGGTCAAATTTTAATGTTAAGAAGAAAAAAGAATTACATGATAAATGGTTACAAGATTTATTTGGTGAACCTTCTGACAAAAATCCAATTCAACTATCTATAGTTTGAAATGGGGGGAAATCCATTCATATATTGATCCGAAAAGTGGAGATGTCAGTATCGTTATACAGTATGCCTGATTACTAAATTGAGATCAAGAGAATGAAACAAAACTCTACTAAGATATAAATATGAGATTAAGCATTATTAGCAATGTATAAAAGTACCATATACTTCCATGGAAATCATTAGAATGATAGCCATGGTTTTTAATAAAAGAAGATTTTCAACGCAATTTAAAATAAGCAGTTTTTATACTTATTTAGAAATTCTCTCCACTCAATTAACGAAGGAATATGCTGAATCTGAGTACGAAGAAGGCTATGTATACACGCTTTTCCGCCAGTTAATCGATGCGACGAAAAAGGGAGAGAACATCACCCCGCTTCACTTTAACGCACATGCCTTTTACAACAGCAAAGTATACCAGTTGAAAACAGAAAT
This sequence comes from Bacillaceae bacterium Marseille-Q3522, assembly GCA_017898095.1. Taxonomy (GTDB): domain Bacteria; phylum Bacillota; class Bacilli; order Bacillales; family Cytobacillaceae; genus JAGKQJ01. Next base: position 833 of record JAGKQJ010000320.1, read on the forward strand.
GGTGCAGCGAACAAACGAATATGTAACGTTTAAAAAGGAACTGCTCGAACAAAGAGAGCTCACAAAAGAAATCGAAGCGCAGGAAAACCGGCCATGGTACGAGAAAACCTGGGATGGAATCGTAACTTTTTCCGGAGAATTTTTTGGTTATTATGATACTAAGAGGGCTTTAGAAGGCATTGACCCTGTTACCGGGAGAAAATTAACAGATGCAGAACGGATCATGGCAGGTGCGATGGCCGCAGCCGGATTTATTCCTTTTGTAGGTTGGGCTGGCAGGGCATTTGTAGGCGGAAAAGCAGTCTATAAAACGGTCAAAGGAGCCGATGCCGCTTCCAGTGCCTTAAAAGCCTATCATACAAGCAAGTCAATTAAGTATTTACAAATGTCAAAAATGGGGATTTACGGTCTCTTTTCTATCAACGGTTTAAGAGACGCCGTCACCGGAAAAGACATGTTCGGAAACGAACTGACCGAAGAACAGTGCCGGCAAAGTATGATAGAAGCTTTGTCGATGATTGGTCTCGGTGGAGCGGTGATTGGGGTTGACCGGGCGCTTAAGAAGAAAGATAAAGAGAATGTCATCGTATTTGAGACGTTAGTTAATAAGGATATAGATAATGTTATTTCGCATCCAGTACTCTATAATTTGCATTCTGGAAGTGCTTTAAAGAAACCTAGTGATAATAATGAATTGTTCAATTGATATTTGCAGGCATAGTAAAATAAATTTTGATTGGAAAACACTTTATGTGGGCTTAAAACTTGGCTTAATTAGCTACAGTGACATATCAAAATTTGCAATTGAGTATTTAGAAAGTCATACAGATTCCAATAATCAATACATTATTCATCTTGCTTGGGACAATAATGATTCTGATTGCGATGAAATACTAATGAATGTATTAAAAGAATCAAAAGTTAATCACTTATTTCCAGATTCTGATGTTTGGCAATTAGAAAAAAGAAAATGGAGATTTTATATTCTGAGTTATTTAAAAAACATGTATCAAAGTGATTTTGATGAATTGTTAAATAAGATTGCTGAAGTGTATGCTGATATGGATTATCCGGAAGACATGGATAACTTTATTAACTATCTAACTCCTAAAGATGGATATAATCCATCACAATACTCACATGAAGAGAATGTAGCCAGACTAATTAAATTCTTTAATAACTTCCTAAATAAAGAGCAAAGTTATTTAGAAAATGTATAACAGTAATAATGTAATATCTATCAGAAAATGAAAATGGAAATTTAAAACCACATGATATAGTAAGAGACACGTTAATAAAGAAACCACTTCTGAA
>JAGKQJ010000321.1 GCA_017898095.1 Bacillaceae bacterium Marseille-Q3522
CAAACTCTCCATTATAAATGTTAAGAGTCTGTCTTGCTCATAATAATTATATAGAAAGAAATTGTTTTTCTCTCCGAAAAAATTGACGTTGACGTTTTTGTTTGTTCAGTTTTCAAGGAGCAATATTTCTCACCTCTCAGAGGCGACTTTCTTAATATAACATGCGACGTATAATGTGTCAATTGTTTTTTTAAAAAGAATTATGTCGTTCTGAAACATTCAATTAAGATTATTGTTTTTTGGCGACATTTTTTATTATAGATACCTAAATAGAAAAAGTCAAGAATTAATTTGTATTTTATTTATTTATTTTTTCTTCACCATATAAAATCGGTGATATAATTGCTTTCCTTTCGTCTCTAAGTTTACAACTTCAATTAAGTTCTTATTAATTAAATAGCTGAGGAGCATACTTAGATCAACTGAATAGATGGATAATTCCTCATGAATAATCATATCATTAAAAGACCAATAATCTTTTTCACTTAAAATTTCAATTAAATGAGAGATTCCGGATTTTGTTTTTGAATGAATCAAAAATTCACTGGCTAAAAATAAAAGTTCTAACCGCTTATCGATTGTTTCTGAGCTATTAACAAGTTCATCATATAATTTGAATATTTCCGGCTCAATTTGTTTTACTTGATGCCAAACAGTCACCTCAGGATGAAAGCCGTTCTCAATAACAGAAAGACGAGCTAAATGATGCAGCGAGTGGACAATATAATTAAATGCATCTAAATAATGTTTGTTTTCAAAAAATGATTTACCATCCACATAACGGCGGATAAGTTTGGCAAATTCAATCCCCATCTTCCGTTTTCTTTCATTTGCCGGAAACTCTATTAATTCATTCTTTAATTGAGTCACGAATTCATTCCGATCGAACAATATCCTGCCATTTAATAACCAGTCAAAAATCTTTCGATTAGTCCCCATAAGTATCCATTTTCTTAATTGTAACTCTGTTACAATATATAATGCTGCTATTTGCTTCCCATATGTATAGTGCTTCACAAAAACCGGTTGTTCATCATCTTTTATCACGATAAAAAGTATCGCATCAAAAGTATCAGTGGCCGGAGTATCTCTTTGATTTTTTTCGACAATAAGCACTCCCAGTGTATTCTTCTGACTAGTCCGTTCCTGATAAATAGGACGAAGGATATCTTCCATAAAAACCTCCAAAAAACTTTGATAGCGTTAAAATTCGACAAAATTCTTAAAAATCCTTTTTTTTAAAAAAGAAATTCGACAAACTTAATTTCTTAGTACTTACGTTTTCCAATAATATGATATAGTTTTTTTAGGGGGGATAAGAATGCTAAAGTACAAAAGTAAAATAAACAAAATACGAACATTCGCACTTAGCTTAATTTTTATTGGATTTTTCATTATGTACATAGGTGTTTTCTTCAAAAAGTCACCAATTGCGATGACCGTCTTTATGATTCTAGGTGTACTATTTGTCTTTGCAAGTACAGCCGTATATTTTTGGATTGGCATGCTTTCCATGAGGACGGTTCAAGTGGTATGTCCAAATTGCGGAAAAGCGACAAAAATTCTTGGCAGAGTTGATATATGTATGCATTGCAACGAACCGCTAACGCTTGATCGAACTCTAGAAGGAAAAGAATTTGACGAAAAATATAATCGTAAAAAAAGCTAAGACTTAAAAGTTCCTAAGTCTTAGCTAATGAGCTTCTTTTTTTAAGCAGTCCGGGCACTTACCGTATATTTCCATCCGATGATGACTAATGCGAAAGCCGGTAACATGACTTGCTAAATGCTCAACTTCGTCCAGACCCGGGTAATGGAAGTCAACGATTTTCCCGCATTCTTCACAAATAACGTGATAATGCTGATTTGTTGCAAAATCAAAACGACTCGAAGAGTCTCCATATGTCAATTCCTTCACTAAACCGACTTCCCGAAATACCTTTAAATTGTTGTATACAGTCGCAACACTCATATTGGGAAATTTACCTTCTAATGATTTATAGATTTCATCCGCAGTCGGGTGTGACTTTGTGCTTATTAAAAAATCTAAAATTGCATGACGTTGCGGGGTAATACGTACACCAGTTTCTTTTAAAGTCTCTAATGCATGCTTTAAATCATGATGTTCCACCGTCATACACCCC
>JAGKQJ010000322.1 GCA_017898095.1 Bacillaceae bacterium Marseille-Q3522
ATTTATATTTCATATAAATAGCTTATGTTTGTCCCTGTTTGATATATTGTAATTTTTCTCGAAAGGAAGCTCTGTCTTTTCATGTTTTTTTGAAAGGAGACAAATCTTTGATGAATAAAGTTACTCTGTGGCAATTGAAAAATGAATTTCAGGGTGTGCTATTAATTGGATTCAGCCTTGTTATTTTTAAATTGTATGTGAACGGAAATCTTTATTATATCCTAGCTCCGAAAATGACGCCATTTACGATTTTTACAATGATTTTCCTGTTTATTATGGGTCTTTTTCGTTTATTCAACAGTGATATGGAAGGAGCGGATTGCGGGTGTGAAGCATGCGATACTTCAAACCCTCTCCTTTCACCGTTTCGTTATGCTTTTTTCCTTATCCCGATTGTTCTTGCTTACTCAATTGAAGATTTATCCATGGAACCAGAACAATTTAATCAAAAAGGTATTGTCATATACCCGCCCCATTTTTATGAAGAAGTTACCGCTCAAGAAGAGAAACTGGCAATTACGGACGAAAATTATTTTATGATGCGAAATGCGCTTTTTGCAAAACCGGAAGATTTTATCGGAAAAACAATAACAATAAGTGGTTTTCTCTATCGGGGAAATGATCTATTTGGATATGAAGCAGCTATTGCAAGGCAAGTGATGTCATGCTGTATTGCAGATACAGCAAGCTACGGTTTTCTGCTTTCCGGAAATACAAATATGCTGGTTACCGGGAAATGGTATGAAATCACCGGAATTATAAAGCAGGGAGAATATGACAATAAGAAGGTTCCCATAATAAAAGTAGCGAAGATTTATGAAATAAATCCTCCACAAGAAACATTTTTATATGATTAGCTACCTAAATTTTTGTTTTAAAACAGGCACTTATCCATTAATTTAGAGAAGTTTATAATGATCAAATATTTAGTATATACTGTAATTTAAATGGTTGTTTTATATCCGGATTTTTGACATAGTCATCCAGCAATTTGAGTTCACTTTTGAATTGAGTTGGAAACGTATGAAAAAAGCCTCATTTCTCAATCTTATCCTGAGAGATAGGGCTTTTGATATTGAAATGTCCTATAATTTGTAAATCTTTTTTTTTTTTAAACCCCCGAAAAATCTATTTCATCAATCATTTCCAATATATTTTCAGGACTTTCCAAAATACATTCCGGATAAAGAAAGGCTGCAGGTTATATTACGCACGTGGCAATATGAGAGGGAAGAAATTAGCGGGATTACTATTTTTGGAGGTGTATTCATTTATTACAATGAATACCGGGGCTAGTGCTGCGGAGATAGAATCAGATTCATTTGTTCCGCAGGAATTAAAAACTTGGACGAACGGCGGTACAGTAGTGCAGGAACAGAGAGATATGGGAGATTATGAAATCTCTTTAGACACTTCAGGCTTAAAAAAAGGGAACTATTCTGCCTATCTGTTTGAAAATAAGAAAAGGAATTTGCAACGTTATGGTGCCTTGGAATTTCATTTGGATATCCCGAATACGGCACCGTTAAAAATTAATATGTCGCTCCAGCCAAAAAATGAAGCTTCTCAAGTGAGGAAGGAAGGCAGCTTTTCTGCATGGATGAGAGAAGGGGAGAGTCATTGGGAGACGGTGCGTATCATAAATGGAAGTCTGGAAATTCCCGCTTCTTTTAGCGGACGGCTTTACATGCTTTTTTCCAGTATCATTTTTTTATTTTATTTTTTTCCGCTTGTCTTGTTATTAAATTTCCTTTTCCGTTTATCCCGGACACTGCAAAATATTAGTTTACTAATTTTCAGTCTTATATTTTATGCCTGGGGAGAACCAAGCTTTGTCATCATTATGCTCTGTTCGATTCTGATAAACTATATTTGCGGACTTTTGATCTACAAGAATCGGAATCATAAAATGTGGTCGAAAATAATCTTAATTGTCATGGTGGCAGGAAATTTAGGGAATTTGTTTGCGTTTAAATAAAAAAGAAAAATGTTACTGCCTATTATGAGGGCACTGAAAAAGTCCCTTAAATTTTGAAATGTGTTAAAACCTAGTTGTTGATTTCCGTTCCAGGCGGCTTCGCTTTCCGCGGGCGGTTCGGGGAGCCTCCTCGGCGCTGAAGCGCC
>JAGKQJ010000323.1 GCA_017898095.1 Bacillaceae bacterium Marseille-Q3522
AAAATGATCATTCAAACTGATGACAATGTAGTCAAAGGTAAATCTAAATGATCTTTGAGAAGTTGGGGAGGGTCGGCAACAGGGGGAAGTGTGAGTGCGGGCGCTGGGCTACGTTCCGAAGGAATCAAAGGTGAAGCACAATATTCCTTTTAGGATAGATGTGGTGGGTTACGTGGGAGAGTTGGTGGCAGGATTACTGGGCCAAGGGCATGGCCTGCAGGCACATGGAAAGGAAGGATTGTATTAACGGTTACGAAGGAAGAAAATGCTAAAATTTCTTCTTTAAAACATCAGTTTATATAAAGGAAATAAAAGATTTAGATATGAGATTTCATCGACGCAGCTTTGGAGGAATCTTCTTTGAAGATATATTAATAAGAACGAATCAAAATAAACTGGTAAAGTTTCGACATTATAATAAAAAAAGTCAGGATAAGTCATTTGCAGATATAATTCACAAGCAGATCACAAAACAATATCCGCAAAGCGTTGTGGATTTTACAAATGGAGTAAGAGGATTTCGGAAAAAGTTAACTGATAGTTTTGGCAATAAAATCACATTTTGGGATGCAGTAAAATCAAGTAAAGGTTTTGCCAAGACGAACGCAGTATCTGCCTTTATAGTCACTTTTGCATCAGAATCGGTCGGGGCGGGCTTAAAAATAGCCGAGAACTATAGTAAATATGGTAATAATAGAGAAGTACTAAAACGGGAAAATGCAAAAGCAGTAGGCAATGCTGTTAATAACACGGTAGCTGTGACTGCAGGGTCTGTCGCTGGTGGGATAGTTGGCGGAGTTATTGGTAGTGCTATTGGTCCTGTTGGAACAGTAATTGGAGGAGCTGCAGGTTCATTTATTGGAGGATATATTGGTGAGAAAGCTGCCGAACTCACTGCAGGAATTGCCGAAAAAGCTGCATTATTGTTCCAAGACCAAATTCAGGCAGGTATTGATACTGTCGGAAAATTATATGAATCCGCTGCAATAGGGGTAACGGCAATCAATAAAGGCGCAGATATTGTCAAAAAGGAGATTAATAAAGGAATTGAAAAAGTTGAAGATACTGCTACTTCGTTAATAGAAGGGGCGAAAGATTTTTTTAATGGAAAATTCTCATTTGGATAAAGAGCGGGCGGATAAAGACAATTTTTAAGTAATGCACTAGTCAGAATTGATAACCATTCTTTTATTGGAGGATAGAGATGGAATCAAAAAATAATAATCAAATAATTCAAGTAAAAGCAAAAATGTTAGATAGAATCTGGTTATTTGCTGCAACAGGAGGAATATTTATTGCTTGTGCTTGGCTATTTTCTGAAGGAATCAGATTTGAATCAAAATACTCCTTTTTTTATATATTTGGCGGCTTATTAGGGATATTTTTTGGTTTGATCACTATCCCAATGGCATTCCCTGCATTCACAAGAAAAGGTAAGATTGTATTAACGGTTACAAAAGGAGAGAAAGCGAAGGTCTCTTCCATAAAAAAGTCGGTTTATATAAAAGATATTAAAGATTTGGATATGAGATTTCATCGACGTAGCTTTGGAGGAATCTTCTTCGAAGATATATTAATAAGAACAAAGCAAAATAAACTGGTAAAGCTTCGACATTATAACATGATTGGCAATCCACAATTCAAAGAATTAGTAGAGACTCATATGTTTCCCTATATGACAGACGAAGCGAAGCAAAATTGGCAAAAGCGTTTTTATGATAATAAAGACAATTATTCCGATATGAAGATTTAGAGGATAGTGGAAAATGATCATTCAAACTGAAAATAATTTAGTTAAAGTTAAATCCAAATTATTAATTAGAATGTGGTTATTTTCTGCTACTGGGGGAGCTCTAATAGCAAGTATTTGGCTGGTTTCATATGGATTTAAATTTGTGTCAAAATATTCTCTAATTGCTATTTTTGTTGGATTGGTAGGTATCATTTTTGGCATGATCACTTTCCCAATGGCATTCCCTGCATTCACAAGAAAAGGAAGGGTTGTATTAACGGTTACAAAAGGTGAAAAAGCGAAGATATCTTCCTTGAAAAAGTCAGTTTATATAAAAGATATTAATGATATGGATATGCGGTTTCATCGACGTAGCTTTGGA
>JAGKQJ010000324.1 GCA_017898095.1 Bacillaceae bacterium Marseille-Q3522
ATAAGGGCAAAATAAAACCCCATGAACAAAAAAGACGACTTAAAATTCACATTTATGAATTTTAAAGTCGTCTTTTTATTGCGTGCTTAAAAAATGCTAGAAAAACCGAAGGTTTTTCAGTGCCCTCATCTTGTGGCATCTTTTTTGAACTGCATGGTGAAAAAAAGACATTTCAAATTCATTCAGTATGATGCATAAATATAAAATGGAAAATAAAACAATCAGAAAATATTCTTTTATTTATTGTCTAAATATTATTACAAGTTGTAAAATAGATATTATACACTATTTATTTTGAAAAAGGGGTCCTGAAATTGACTGAGCAGACGATCAAAGTTGAGTTAAGCTCAACACGAAAACAAAAACCTGACGTTGAAAATCTGCCATTTGGCAGAGTGTTTACCGATCATATGTTTATTATCGATTATACGGAGGAGAAGGGATGGCATGAACCGCGTATTGTACCATATCAGCCAATCCCTCTTGATCCGGCAGCGATTATTTTTCATTACGGCCAATCTGTATTTGAAGGAATGAAAGCATATCTCTCAAAAGAAAAGAAGATCTTATTATTCCGTCCTGAAAAAAACTTTCAACGTTTAAATCGTTCCAACGACCGGTTATGTATTCCGCATGTTGATGAAGAGCTTGCACTTTCCGCTCTTAAAAAACTGGTCTTAATTGATCAATCGTGGATTCCGACAGCACCCGGAACATCTTTATATATACGTCCGTTTATTATTTCCACAGAACCTTATCTCGGGGTTGCTCCATCGAAATCCTATCAATTTATCATTATTTTATCCCCTGTAGGTTCCTATTATAAAGAAGGTCTTCAACCTGTCAAAATTGCCGTTGAGAATAAATATGTCCGTGCTGTCCAGGGAGGAACGGGCATGGCAAAAACCGGCGGAAATTATGCAGCAAGCTTAAAGGCACAGGAGGTGGCGGAAGAAATTGGCTACTCCCAGGTATTATGGCTTGATGGAGTCGAGAAGAAATATATTGAAGAAGTCGGAAGTATGAACATCTTTTTCAAAGTTGCCGGAGAAGTAGTGACACCTGCATTAAATGGAAGCATCCTTGCGGGGATCACACGTGACTCGATCATTCAGCTTTTGAAATATTGGGAAATTCCTGTTTCCGAAAAGCGAATTGCCATGGAGGAAATCTATCAGGCTTATAAAAGCGGACAGTTGGAAGAAATATTTGGAACGGGTACCGCTGCCGTTATTTCTCCCGTTGGCGAGCTGATTTGGAATAATGAACGTCTTCTTGTAAAAAACGGAAAGATTGGCGAGTTATCGCAAAAATTATATGATACGCTAACGGGCATTCAAACCGGCCAGCTTGAAGATCCATTTAACTGGTCCGTTGAAGTATCAGAGGAAACATCGGCAATTCAATAATAGCTTAGTACAGTCGAACCCGGAGGAGAAATTTCTCCGGGTTTTCTCACCTCTATCTTCTCACTTCTCACCTGCAAAATATGAGCGGTTCTTATCCAGATGCCGATGCACACGCGCCTCCCGCATTTCATTGTTGCAAATATTTATTGCAAATTCAGTTGATTCAATCAATTCTTTGCTTTCTTTATTAACACGGATAAGTAAAGCTTTTCGGAAGTATTTTAAGGCAGTTTCATACTTCTTTTGATCAAAAAGACTTTTTCCGTAGTGCTGATAGGCATAATCCAAATAATCCCGGTATGTGTTCTCGCTTTCTGCTTTTTTGATCAGATTTAAAAACATTTTATCTGCTTTTTGGCATTTTCTTTCCCATTGGAGTGTATGCGCTAACCGAAGCTGATTAACAAATACACTTCTTTGATTATTTATATATCAGCAGAAATTTCAATCGCTAAAGTCAAATAATTAATACTTTCTTCATAATTTCCTGTTATTCTTGAATATACCCCAATGAGACCATATGTTTTTGCAAGATCTTTTTATTCCTTTGCAGGTTTGGCAACTGTTTTTTCATAAATTCAATCGCATTAATCATCTCGTTCCGTGATACAGGCTGTTCCCGTAAATAATTATCAAAGGAAAAATCTAATTGGAAAGGTATTTCGGAAGGATTCATACTATGTAATCTCCTTTATATTTTTTAC
>JAGKQJ010000325.1 GCA_017898095.1 Bacillaceae bacterium Marseille-Q3522
TGATGAAATAATTGTTCTATTTGAGCAAGATTTTCGATAATAGATGAATAAATTTGAAAACGTTCTTTATAGGTTGCATGTTTATATTCATGCAATCGTTGAGAAATGTTTTGTATGGATTCTAAGATGACGGTTTTTTTTCTTGATTTCACATCAAGACGAGAAACGGTATCGCAAAATTCCTGCAAAATATCTTCTGAATACTCATCTAATTCTAAATCGGGGTAAAGAATTCCTTTCTTCAAAAGACCTTCTTTAAATAGGAGATGCGCCTTATCTTTACTCGTAAAACGAGACAAAATAGCCATCACTTCTTGATAGGTGAAGGACTTTTTGTTTGTTGATAACGCTTGAAAAATTGGATTATTAGATAAGGTGAAATGCTGTTCAATATTATTGAATATTTTCCCTCTATTTATGTCATGCCGAATAATGATATCCATCTCTTTCCTATTGTATGATACTCCCGCAAAACGATAGAAAAGCTGTGAACTAAATTCTTCATCTTGCCCGATAAGTTGGATGATTTTCTGTAGTATATAAAAATTTATTTCTTGTATGTATGTCTTTTCTTCTTTTATATCATTGGAAGAGGAACCGAATTTTTTTAATTCAATTCCTGTAAAGGAACTAAATGGACTTGTTTTATAAGCTGAGCGTGCGAGAATTCTGAGTAAAGTACTATCTAGTTTCCTGTGTTTCGCTTTATGTGTATTTGGAAGCATTCCTAGATATTCATTTAGTTTATAGTACATTTTATGACTTACTAGAGGCAACGGATTGGCAATTTCCTCATTCTCATTATATAGCTTCCATAATTTTTCTCTATGCTCACTGTCTGTTTCTATAAATATGTCTTTTAGACTATTTTCCAGATGGCTTAACTCATCGAATTTCTGCTTATACTTCGTCACTATTTTGATAATTTCTTCCGGCGCTTGATCTAATTGTATGCTCTTTAGATTATATATCCGCCTTTTATAATTTAAAATTTGATTATTTTTCGTATGTCCAAAGATATCTTCTAACTCTTCAACCATCTCTTTCCTTTCTATCTCAAATGCTTGGTATTGCGATAAATAATAATGAATATTCAGAACGAGATTTTTGTCTGAAAATTGCTCCATATTTTTATATGAAATTGGGTTCTTTCTCATGATATACCACGGGAAAAGCTTCATATTATGTCTGGTTCTCCTTCAACATATTCATATTTTAAATGGGGAAAGTTAGATGAAGCTATTAATATAGCTTCATCTAACTCCTATTTATTTATTACCATTCCCTTTGCGCCGTTTAAAGCACCATTTCAGACTCATTATCAATTAACCACCACAGCTGACACAAGCTCCACAACTTATACAAGAACACGAACCGCAACATGATGTACTTCCTGACGAGCTAGATCCACTCGTAGCTCCGGTTTCCGAAAGCATCATAGATTCTGATACTTCCATTACGTCAATAGAATCAATCTCCGCTAAAAGTACAGACAAATCAACGCTTTCTAATTTTTGCACTGTCATCGTTTTCACCCTGCCTTTTCTTTATACTAATAGTGCAAAAAGCCTTTCTACATGAATTAACCGCAGCTAGTACAGCCACCACAGCTAATACATGAACATGAACCACAACAAGATGTACTTCCAGATGAGCTGGATCCACTTGTAGCTCCGGTTTCCGAAAGCATCATCGATTCTGATACTTCCATTACATCAATAGAGTCAATTTCTGCTAGTAGATTAGAAATATCCATCTTTGCATCTCCTGCTAATTGAACTTGTCCCATTCTTCTTTCTCCCTTCTTTTTCAATTTAAAGTTTATGTAGTATTTCATGATGTAACTAGGGTTAAGCTTCATATTTACAGCATCGTGGAAGCTAGATGAGACCCAACAAAATTTCCATCTCTTCTGCACAAAAATATATTATTCAAATATTATGAAATTTATAGATTTATATCAGTTAACATTTAATTAAAAAATCTTAAAATTTAAATTTTTCTACTTACCACTATGAAAATATACCATTTGCATAGGACTGTCAACCATTTTTTAAGCATTTATATCCTTTCTACAAAAGATGGAACTATCATCCTA
>JAGKQJ010000326.1 GCA_017898095.1 Bacillaceae bacterium Marseille-Q3522
CGTGAGGTCATATTCTTTAATAATTTCATGCCTTGGTTTTCCGGAAGCGTGTAGACTAACAATCTGTTCCTTAAATTCTTTTGAGAAGGTTCTCCTTTCCCGTTTCATGTTCCCTATCTCCCTTGGTATATTTGAACCAAGTGTACATGACCTTAATTTATCTGTCCAATTAAGTGTAACCTATCCAGTGTTTCAGATACATCCGTGATAAATACCAAACCACATACTCGAGAAGTAAGTGACTACTTAGAAATCCTGAAAGGAGCATCTGTATGACTCGTTCACTTGAACAACTTCAACAACAATTGCGTTCTCTAAGGTTGGCGGAAACAGCTAGTTATCTACCAACTCTTATTAAACAAGCTGAATTAGAAGACTGGACTTATCGTGGGTTTCTAAGTCATTTAGCCGGATATGAACTAAAACGCCGTGACGAGAAACAGATGGAAAAGCGATTAAAATGGGCGGCATTCCCGTTTCACAAAACGTTGGAAACATATAACCTTGATGAGCAGCAAACTTTAAGCAAAAAGCAGCTCCATCAACTAAAGGAATTTACATGGTTAGATCAGCTTTACAATTTAATTCTATTGGGACCGCCAGGTGTAGGTAAAACACATCTGGCTACGGGATTGGGTATAGAAGCAATCTATCGGGGCTACAAGGTCTCCTTCCTTTCCATGGGTGAACTCATGCATACGTTAAAAACAGAAGAGGTCACGAGGAAATCCCAAACTAGAATGAAGCGGGTCAGAAGTTCCCATTTAGTGATTATCGAAGATCTCATGATATGGCAATGGATAATCGGGAGGCTAACCTATTTTTTCACTTCATTAATGGTCTATATGATAAGTCTTCGATTATTCTAACGTCCAACAAGGCTCCCAATGAATGGGGACAACTTTTGGGGGATCCGGGATTACAACCGCCATTTTAGATAGGATTATACACCGAGCCGAGGTTATAAATTTCCGAGAAAATGAAAGTTATCGAATGAAACATCGTTCTTCCATTTTCATAGAAAAAAGTGTTCATTTTCACTTGACGGTTACACCCGAACACTTGGATCTTTGATTTATTTTGAAATAAGGGATTTTCAAATTAGTCCATTAATAGTGGACTTGCTTAAGGCCAACTTTCCAAAAAAGGTCAAATCGATCAAAGACTGGCCGAAAAAAGAAAGAGTCAGCAGAACGGTATATTTGTGCACAGCACTTAATTAGAGATGAGATTCTCTGTTTTTGTAAACTGAGGAAACTCTTTTAATGGCAATTTTAATATAAGAATTTTCATTTTCAATACCAATAAACTTCCTTCTCAGAAGAATCGCAGCAACTCCGGTTGTCCCACTTCCACAAAAAGGATCGAGAATAACATTATTAGTACATGTAGATGAAATAATAACTCTTTTTAATAAATGTAGTGGTTTTTGTGTCGGGTGATATCCAAATAATTTCTCGGACTGTTGTACGGCAGGTAACTTCCAAACATCTGTCATTTGTTTTCCGTTATTTTTTTCTATAAGCAATTGGTAATTAAAGGTGTGTTTACTTTTTGAAGATTTTTTTGCCCATATTAAATGTTCGGAGGAATGAGTAAACATGCGGTGGCTTATATTTGGGGGTGGGTCGGATTTTTGCCAAATTACATCATTTAATATTTTGAAGTTTAAATAGGTTAAAGCCTGACCAACAGAAAAAATATTATGGAACGTTCCGGTAATCCAAATTGTCCCACTTTTCTTAAGAATTCTTCTGCATTCTTTAATCCAAGAAAAATTAAAACGATCTATTTTTTGTCTGTCTGTTTCTTTGTCCCAATAACCTTTATCTACAGTGCCGATTTTTCCTGACTTACAAGTTATTCCTCCATTTGATAAAAAATATGGCGGATCTGCGAAAATCATATCAACCGACTCCGATTTAATGTTTTTTAAGGTATTCAAACAGTTATTTAAAATAAGGATACAGTCGTTGTTAGCATACAAAAGATTTTCTTTCTGAGTAAAAATTGACTTCATATATTTTATCTTCCTCCGAAAAATAATTTTATAAGCTCATTCAAAATGAATT
>JAGKQJ010000327.1 GCA_017898095.1 Bacillaceae bacterium Marseille-Q3522
TCCTCAAGGAATGTGAAGGGCGTAGCCCAATGAGTAGGTGGGAGATGAATTTCGGTTGGCGTAAGCCAAAGCCTAATGATATAATCAGTCTTAGACAGGAAAAGGGATGATATATCAATGAAATTTGATAGTAATAATCATTCAGTGTTCTTGATGTATTATCATCTTGTACTGGTTGTGAAGTATCGCAGACAAGTTTTTGATAACGAAATATCTGATTTTGCAAAAGAGATGTTTGTTGAGATAGGGAGTAAGTACAATATCTCTTTAGTGGACTGGAAAGTCTGAAATAAATCTTACGATTACCCAGATATAAAAAAGGGCATGCCAAAAAAACCATCTGCTGATAATGGTTTGGCAATATTTGGTTTATAACTTGTCAAGTTGTAATTGTCATCACTTTAAATCCATAACTTTTAGCTAATAAAATCGCTTGTTCTACCGTGATTTCACGGTTTACTGGAAGAACATCCGATTTATAATATAATTCAGCATTATACGGTTTTTTCTTTTTAAGAATATTGTATATAGCTGTTAAAAGCATTCGTGCGATTGCAATAATGGCTTTTTTGTGACCACGTCGTTTTTTAGCCTTAAATAGCGGTTTCGAATTTCGGGATGCTTTTCACTTGTGACCACAGCGGTAGCGAGCTGTACCAAAAGAGACTTCATATAACAGCCAGCTCTCGAAATTCTTACTGACTTTTTCTTGCCGGCACTCTCGTTATTCGTGGGTGTAAGTCCTGCCCAGGAATATAAATGCTTAGCTGCCCTCCACACGTCCAATTAACACGTATTTCCGAAACCACGGCAATGGGGGAAAAAATGTTCTTAAAGGACGGAACAGTTAAGATTAGGATCCGGCAAGGGAAAGGATTATTTTCTCAAGATCCGTTTTACGGGACTCGAGATCTTCAAAGTGTTGTTTAATCACCTTTAATTTTCCAGCTTGTTCTGGTGTAATGAATCCATCAATGGCAAGTTCTAATTTAGGAAGTTTATCCTTCATAGACCCGTGAATTAAAGGTTCTATATCAAAAGAGGTATCCGAAACAACATTTCCCAGCTGAATGTTAGATACGGTTAAACAGTTTTGAAGACGGTTCTTCTCACTTGACATGAAGTTTGTCAGTTTAAAACGATACCGCATAAGGTCACAAAGCTGTCTGATCGCAAGTGGTGGCATAAAGCTTCCAGCTACCAAGTCATGCTTAAATAAATCGGCAATTCATTTGGCATCTTTTTGTCGGTCTTTTTACCACTTTGACGTATTTAGGATGTGCAAGCGTGATGTTGCAGGAATCTTCAAGAACATTGAACACAGTAATCCAGTATTTCCCGGTATATTCCATACAGACATCCTTGCAGTTATTTAGACAAAGCCATTGTGACAGCTCTTTCAATCCTTTCGTAAAGGTAGAAAAGCAATGGCGTTTGTAAGTAGTGACCCCTTTGTTATTGGTAGAAGCAATATAGGCAACAACAAAGGTTTTGTGGACATCAATTCCTCAACAGATTGGATAAACAATTTTTAAAGCCATAAGGAAAACTCCTTTCATGAATTATAGGGATAGAAAACATTGACTGATTACCCAGCAATAAACGAGTAATGTTTATACAAAGATAAGTCTGAGTGCTCGAAGTCACACTTATTTGTGCTTGGAAAGGCAATCTACACATATAATAATGCGGTTACTCCACTACTGGAGCAGCCCACTCACCTCCCCGTGATTTGTAGTTAAATGGAATCCCTATGACTATAGATTAATAGAAATAACGCAAGAGGCAAGAACTTATTTCATTACGTTTTGTGCCTTGAGCGAAGCGAAAGGAATGGATATAATTATGAAGGTTCCCCTGAAAAAAAGGATGAACTAACGATGCATATCACTATACAAAGTGCAAAAATTAGTTATTTCATCTAAAATCGGCAAGGATACCCCATCTTCAAACGTGTGCAGGGCGCAGCCCAACGTTAAGGTGGGGAGGAATTGCCGTCAGATACGGTATGTACGATAGCCAAGGTAAAACTACTTTCT
>JAGKQJ010000328.1 GCA_017898095.1 Bacillaceae bacterium Marseille-Q3522
TATTGACATCCGCTACCGCAGGTAGCAGACCTGCGCTTCCCGCAGTCCCAACGTAGTTCGTAAAGAACTTGAGCTAGACAACTAAGGCTTTTATAAGCCCCCACTTCAAAACTCGTTAGAGTTTAAGTGGTGGGTAGTTGACTCTAATTTTTCTTTTAAGCAACCGTTTTTCTATAACAGTGTAAAACCAAGATAAAAACCAAGCGCTGCCAGCAGTATTCCTAAAAAAGCGGACAACCCTATGTAAGACAGAAAAAGCCGCTTTTTTTTCTTGACAAGCAAGTCGAGATTTTCAAATTGAAACGTAGAAAATGTTGTAAAGCTGCCGAGAAATCCAGTGCCGATAAAAAGCATGACGTGTTGATTCAAGCCTGCAGCAGTAAAAAAGCCAAGCAAAAAGGAGCCGCTAAGATTGATTAGAAAGGTTGCTAATGGAAAAGCAGATTTTTGCCGCTTTTTCACCCAAGCAGTAAAGTAAGCTCTCGCTAGTGCACCGAACGGGGCACCGGCGGCGACGAATAATAGATTAGTGCTCATGTTGTACACCGTCCTTTTTTAACAGTTTTTTACATAGAGAATAGCCTATGTATGCAAACAACAAACCGCCGATCATACTGGCAGCAATATAAATAGCTGCCGGAAAGTAAGCCTGCTGTTCGATTAATTTCACACTTTCCACACTAAAAGTGGAAAAAGTTGTGAAAGAGCCGATAAAACCGGTTCCGATCCCCGTAATGAGTGATTTCGAAAATTTTTGTGATTCCGCCATATATGTCAACACCATCACTAAAAGAAAACAGCCAATCAAATTAATGGTTAAAGTTGCAAACGGAAAACCGCCGCTAATGAATAACAAACTTATCAGATAGCGCAAGATTGCACCTAAAACGGCAAAAACGGCGATGAACAAATAAGCCAAGACAAGATTCACCCTTTCCATCTTTCAAAAAACTATCTTTTATTTTACATTGGAAGAAGCCTATTGGAAAGAGCAGGCAGTATTTAATCAAACGTTTGATTAAATAGCAGATGCCGCTGGAAGAAGAGGAATGCAAGGTTGGCAATGAAATAGCAATATTAAATTTTTTTTTATGAAAGTTCTTCGCGAGTTCGTATGCATAAATAAGTGCGGTTATAGCCGAGTAAATGAGTGCAGAGCTGCTTATACAACAGGAGGATGTAAAGCTGATGGAGTAGTAGATGAAGTTTGTATGTAAGCGATTCACTGTTTTGCGTTATAATATGCACAGGCAATAGACGAGAATATGAGCGGATGGCCGTACACTCCCGAATGATGGGAGGTGAGGCATATGACGGTATTTCAAGCGTTAATGCTTGCGATCGCATTCCAGTTTTTTCACTAATCTCTGTTTTCTTTGCTTTTGCTTGAAGCCCTTTGAAATTCATTGTTTCAACTCGGACATCTAAACCAGGATTGCGTATCATGTATTTATATCTACGCCTTGCTTCGCCCAGACAGGCGTTGTAGATATGTCGCCCAATATTTAGGCGTTTTTCTAAGATGTGTTCCTGCCATGTTCCCACTTTTAAAGGCAAAGTCATCACGTATGTTGGTGCTGCCATCTAGGTTCAGCTCCCGTCGCTATTTCTTTTGTTGATACGAATGGATTGACGTATCTGTTGTTCTGTATTTTCACTTACGGTTGTGACAAAGTAACTAGGATTCCACAAATGACCACTCCACAGCTTCTTTTTTAAGCTCGGAAACTCTTTAAATTGGAGTCTTGCAGAGACGCCTTTTCACGTTTTGATCATTGTTGGAATGGAATGTTGAGGAGTACAATCGATAAGAAGATGAATATGTCGCAATCGGTTTCAATTTCCGAAATTGTAAAACATGATCTGTTGCTATTTGATGCAGCATCGCTTTTAATCATGCATCTATATCACCAATTATTACCTTATGACGATACTTTATGCACCATACAATATGATACTGAATGGAGTAACATATCCTCTGCCATGCTTTACTTCTGCCATATGTTGCACTTTATGTTTA
>JAGKQJ010000329.1 GCA_017898095.1 Bacillaceae bacterium Marseille-Q3522
GCTTTCCGTCATTTTTTTCTCCTGTGGTAACTGTTGCGGCGGTAATCATTCTTTCTTCGCTCATCGCGATATGGGTCTTATATCCGAAAAACGATGAATCAGCAGTTTTATGACCTACTTTTGCATCCTTATCTTCAGAACTCTGCAAATGTTCGATATCGTCAGTAACTGTTTCTCATAGACAAAAGAGAAGTCAACCAGATCGTTAAGTTTACGTAAAAGATTGTCCTTCGGAACAACTAAATCATAAATACCCATATATGGACTAAAAATCATTGACTGTTGTTTTTGAATCATAGTACCCACCCATTTGAAATTGATACTATAATTATACAGCAAAAAAGGCATATACTCCTTAAAAATAATTGGGGAATATGCCTTTTAAAATTTAGCCTAAGTTAAGGACTCTGTTGATTGGAGTGGAAGGCGGCGAAGACTCCTGCGGGAGTACGGGACAGGGGAGACCCCGCAGGCGCTTCAGCGCCGAGGAGGCTCCCCGAACCGCCCGCGGAAATTAATGCGTATTATTGCCGTGAAGGCGGAAGCTCTTTTATGGAAAGAAGCAGGATAATAAATGCGACTGTCCAATAAATATATAAACCGTTTGGTACTTTCGTTTGCAGCGCGTCCATGATCATAAAAAAGACAGCAGGCAATGTGATGCTATAGGCAGACATTCTCCAAAGCTGCCTGTAAGATGCTTTCCTTCTGATAGGGTTAATGATTAACATTCCAAGTAAAGCGAGAAACGTTACTTCAATAAATTTAAAGGCGCTTGAAAATAGAATACTTACAAGCGAAATGAATGGAATAAGAATCCAGAGAAACGAATCTAAATTCCCGGTAATTTCCGTCAGATTGTTTTTGTTTATTTGGAAAAAGTCATACGTAAAGTAGGGCTGAACAATTCCATTTGTAACAAAGTAAGGATTATTTTTCAGAAGTGCAATCGCATGATCATAATCTTCCAAGTCATCTTCTTCTATTGTTCCAGTATCATCGATTATAATCGTGATTGTATCCTGCTTACTTATCACAGGGACATCACTTTCTGCCGTCAGTTCTCCGTTCGAAATTGAAAAATCGGGTAAATCATTTTCCAGACTTTGCTGTAAATCGGATATCCCGTTTATAAAAGCATTGTTAAAATAGATTAGACTTGGAAGAACAGTAAGAAATGCAATGAAAAATACGTATAGTATTGTTTTCCCGATACCTTGAAAGCGAAATGCTGCCAAATCTTTTGGCGAATAAAAACTTTTATAAAACTGTTTAAAAATATTCATCCGGACACACCTTTCATCCATGCAAATTCTAAGAGGTAGTTTACTTTTGTTTTCTTCATTATTTTAGCGATGAACGAGTCGGGAGACAAGTTTTTATTCTTGAAAGGTGAACACCTTCACCTCTAAGCACAGCGTAGGTGGGATTTTTTAATCAGGTGGGGTAGAGCCCCCATCTGATTTCTCGAGTTTCTCAGCTAGCTAAATCGAATTCACTCCGTTTACCCTTGTATCAGTTTAATCCGCAAATTTCAAATGGACAATTTTGACAATCCACTTCATTTTTTAGATAGGCGAGATTTTTTACCACTAATTTATGCTGGTCATAAGAGATGATATTTGTTTCCCGCAGTTCTTTCAACATTCGTTGAATGACCTCTCTGGTACCAAATGTTAAATTGGCTAATTCTTGATGGGTCAGCGGCAAATCAATCAGGATTCCTTCATCTGTTTTTACACCATAGCTGTGACATAAGCGGATTAGCACAGAATATAAACCGCCTTTTTTCCCGTTCATTATTAAATCCTGGCACTTCATTTGTGCTTTTAAATAGCGGGTGCTTAACCAAGTTGTCAGAGAAGCTAATATTTCATGATCCTGTGTGACGTATTCCTCAAATTGCTCTCTTTTTATCATTAAAACTTCACAATCACTAATTGTTTTTGCGTAAAAATGATATTTTGGATTTTTTTTGAATATTTGATATTCGATAATTAATTC
>JAGKQJ010000032.1 GCA_017898095.1 Bacillaceae bacterium Marseille-Q3522
TCAATATATAGTATTTATATTTATGATTAAACCACTATATATTGATTTTAGATCAAATAATCTCTTATTTGTCAAATATAAAAAAAGCTAAATGAGAGAGTTAAATAAGATTATTTATAGATATTATCGTCATATCGGTTCATTTTTGCATATTTGAGAGGTTGTCTTTTTCGATCAATAGAATAAATAAGAAGTACTTACTGCCGGAAGATGGACCATATATAATTATTGCATAAGAACGTACGTTTGTAAAGGGGGTGATATGTATGAATTATTACGGAGTAATAGTAGAGCAGTGACAACTTATTGTATCATGCAAAAGCCTACAGCATGATGAGCATACTGTAGGCTTTTGCATTTTTCTATTAAGCTTTTAACATAGGCGGCTGGATTGGATGCCCACCGTTAATATCTTCCGCTGCAGAGTACTTTGGAATTCCCAAAGAAGCGGTTAAAACAAGACCAATTACTGCAATAGAAAATAATATTTTTTTCATCCTCTCTCCCCCCTTATAACCATGTATTATTTGAAGGACCAAAAGGCCCTGCAAAACCCTTTCAGACTTCCCGCAGGTAATTGTGAAATAGACAAAACCCATCGATTGAAATGGAAATACTTATCTCTCCAAGCTTGAAAGGTGAAGACCTCTCTCTTTAAACGTAGCACAGGTGGGGAAGTGTCCTCGCTTGATTTCCCGAGTTCCTGATCTTGCTGAAAGGAGTTAATTTGTGACGAGTTTATCGCAGATCTATTTCTGAACTTTGCATTTACGGTACCCGGGTTATTTTGTCTAAGTATTGGATTGCCTGGTCATTCATGCCGATATTTTTATAATGTTTAGAAATTAATGTATAGTAAGCAACTAGATCATCCTGATGTTCATTACTTTCCTCCAAGAAGGGGATAACGGTAGTTGCCAAATACTCTAACGATTTTTCTTCAGATTTGATCGCAAGAAGGTAATAGTTGGCTAAAATTTGATACTTTTTATTGCTTAGCTTGTTTGCAATTTTAAATGCCTTTTCAAAGCTTTCCTGTGCTTTATCTAATTCTTGAAGAGAAAAATAAATTTCTGCGATATTATAGAGTGTAATTAGATAATGCAATTTTATATCAACTTGTATCGCTAAGCTTTTTTGAAAGTAAACTAAAGCATTTGCAAATTCATTTTTTTTCCTATACAAAAATCCTATATTATGGTAAATTTGCGGGAGCAGATTATCTTCTTTCATAAGCTTGGCATTTCGAACAAGATGCTGAAAACAGCTCAAAGCTTCTTCGTAAATTCCCGTATGGGCATAGTTAATGCCTAGAAGCATAAGGGTATGGAGAATCCTGATAAAATTGTGCTCATTCATATAATACTGAAGTGCTATCTTGCCGTAATGAATCGCGTATCCGGCTTGCTCTAAAGAACTTTTAACCAGTGCACGATAGTAGAGAAGCTCTCCGGAAGTAATATCAGTTCTGGAAATATAATTAAAAGAATCAAGCAGTTTATCTGCTCTGAGATAATCTCCCTTTAAAATGTAGAGTACAGCATGATAATAAAGAAATAAATAGCTTTCATGTTGGGAAAATAATTTTCTTTGCTTTGCTAACATGTTTTTTTGCTGCTCAGCCTCGATTATCATTCCTTTAAACAAGTAATATCTAAGTTTATAAAGCTCATAAGTATAGAGGAAAGGCGTAAAAGGAATAATATTTTCGAGTTTTTTTAAAAGCATAATAATTTGTTCTGCTTCCACCTTTTGATAAAAATTTATCTTCTCATTTAATTCTTGCAAAAGGCGGGCAATTGTATCTTCTTTTTCTGATACCTCTTCCATTTTTATGTGGAGGCGGTTTAGTAATAAAGCAATCGTTTCTTCATTAGCTTCCTTTGAATTATTTTCGATTTTACTTAAATGGGAAATCGAGCAAATGCCGTGTGCAAGTTCCTTTTGAGTCATCCCTTTTTGATTACGGTAAAATTTGATTAAAGGACCAAATTGCATTTTGCTGCGTTCACCTCGGAACTGTATTAATTTTCTTCCTATTATAATGAATATTTAACATTTTTCCTTACTTTTTCATAAAATAAGGAAAAAGTACTAGAGATTCTAATTGTTGCTTCATTTGGAAGGGGAAAAAGGAATCGTAACCACACTTCAGAGGGGAAAGTTTCATTTGATGTTCCATAGGTGATGGATATTGGAATTATTTGAAGAGAAAAATGCTTGCTTAATAAAGGCCATGGTCATCATTCAACCAGATTGGATATACGCATCCACCCGGTAAAAAAACCCGGGTGGATGCGTAATTAACAAGGTTGTTTATCTGTAATTTTTCCATTATTATCCAAATCAAAAGTGGGAAAATCTTATCAGACAACCATGCTGCGGACGGTAACAGCCGAATGATAAAATGTTCACAGGCACTAGAATCGGTAAAGTGGAGTCTTCACCTTTCGTTTATAAAAGAGTTTATTTCACTCTCGGGAACCCGAATCCGGATGCGTAATCATCTCCGGTTGTTGCACCGTAGCCGCCCTTAATATCATATACTTTCGCTCGTTTTTGCAATTCGGCACGAAGTTGCGAATGGCTGAAGGAAGGGTTTGCCGACCAAATTTTAGCGGCAAGCCCGGAAATATGCGGTGTCGCCATTGATGTTCCGCTTATAGTGTTGTAACCGCCGTTATACCATGTGGATTCGACCTCTGCGCCAGGTGCAGAGACTTCGATATCACGTTCTTGAATGACAAAGTCACCGTCAGTGGCGGAGCTTCCTCTTGATGAAAAATTGGCGACACGATACGTTCCATTTTGCTGAACATCTTCTAACGCCGCTACTGCAACCGCGTTGACGAGTGCTCCCGGATAACCGATTGTGTTTTCCCCAGGTCCGCTGTTGCCTGCGGCGGCAACTACTAACACACCTTTGCCATAAGCATAATCTACCGCATTAGAAATTAATGTATCCTTTCCGCTTGAACCTAAAGACATGGAAATGATCACTTTCGAGCCGGTGCGGGCAGCTTCGTCAGCTGCGTGGCGAATAGCGCCGGCAATATCATCAGAATAGCCTGACCCTTGATCATTTAGGACTTTGTACGCCCACAAATCAGCCTCCGGTGCCACTCCATAGACCCCAAGCCCGTCATACCCGCCATGAGCTAACACAGTTCCGGCGACATGCGTTCCATGACCATTCCGGTCAGAGCAGCTGCCATTCACCAGTGGTGAACCGTATTGAGAAAAATCTTTACATTGCTCGGCTGCACCCTCAAGATCAATATGACCCGTGTAAACGCCGGTATCGAGAACAGCAACTTTAATTCCGCTCCCGCCGGAGGTCTCTTGAATCACACTGTCATTATAGATCGCTTCTATGCCCCAAGGGGTTTGGTCACTGGGAACAGCCGCAATACCTGCTCTAGGTTTCTTTTTCTTTTCAACTCTCGTATCCAGTTTGATTTCCTGAACCTTTTCAATTTTTAGATTTTTGTTCTTTAATAACGCCTCATATTGTTTTTCGTTCACGGTGGTGGTAAAACCGTTATTGCCAAAATCCCAGCGAACGCCGACATTCGCTTTTACAGTATTTATGTCAGAACTTGATGCCTGAATGTGTACGCGGATTGTTTCATTTGTGTTATCGATTTGCTGTCCGGAAACATCTGCTGCAAAAACAGCAAAACCAATCACTGCACTTAATAACACCGAAACCAATGCTTTTCTTTTTTTCATACACCTTTCTCCTCTCTTAACTAAAATTTGGCATAATGGATGCCATGTTTTATTATATTTGTAATATTCAGAACAAAGCAATTGTTTTCATAGATTCAGAGGTTGGGAAAATTTTTGTCTGTCTGCACCCTTTTACCCAATATGTTTAAAAAATGCACTGCTTTTTTAGAAGCGGAAATTTGCAGGAAAATAACATACATATTAAATGAAATGTTTGTTATGATAAAGTTAAAATGCCGAATATTGAAATTGAAATTCTAATTTGTTAATGAGGTGGAACGCTTGATATTAGTTAGTGCTTGTTTAGCCGGTATGGAGGTTCGATATAACGGCACCCACCGTTTAGATGAACAGATATCTAAGTTAATAGCAGAAGAGAAAGCTGTACCTGCTTGTCCGGAACTGCTCGGCGGTTTTTCAGTTCCGCGGGAGCCTGCTGAAATTGTTGGCGGCGATGGTGAAGACGTTCTTGATGGCAAGGCGAAAGTAATCACGAAATCGGGGGAAGATGTAACAGAGCAATATGTAAAAGGAGCTCACGAGACACTAAAAATTGCCTGTGAAGTGCAGGCAACCATTGTCGTACTAAAAGAATACAGCCCTTCCTGCGGCAGTGCGATGATTTATAACGGCGAATTTAATGGTGAAAAAATCGCAGGCAATGGAGTTACAACTGCGCTGCTGAAAAGAAATGGAATTCAAGTAGTGTCAGAGGCGAATTTTATAGATATTTTAACAGGGATGGAATAAGTCATTTTGCCGATTATAAAATAATCTGGTAATAAAGTGAAACTTCCATCAGTCGGGGTTTTTCGACGTACAGGACGTACTGGTGCCGACGAAGACATGAGGCCGTGGCGTACTTAGTCGGCCTTCATCCCTCAACTGATGGTTAGTCACGAATAGCCTGATTGAATTTTCTAAGGGCTGAAGCCCTAAGAGAAACCTCATCACGCGGAGCCTGACTGATTTCTCTAAAGGCAGAAGCCTTAAGAGAAACCTTGTTTCACCAATCGGGCTTTTAGGGGCAGTTTATCCCACGCCTAACATGATTGGTTTTACCTCCAATTTTGAGGCGGGGGTATTACTGCCCCTTAATCTGCGATAAAAATAGGCCAAAATGAAAAAATTTTGAACCCGTTCCCCGTTCTCAACCGTACATATATTTATCGTAAATTAAGGGCGAATAGAACCTTAACCGAGAGAAATTTAACCTTAAAAAACAGGAGCGATGAAAATTGAATAACCACGAGATTGACTACAAGCTTTATGGTGATGACATGCAATTTGTTGAGGTTGAACTGGATCCGGGAGAAACCGTGATTGCTGAAGCAGGCGGCTTAATGATGATGGATGACCGAATTCGGATGGAAACGATATTTGGCGACGGCTCTAAAAGCCGGGGCGGCGGCCTAATGGGAAAGCTGCTCGGTGCCGGGAAACGATTACTAACCGGAGAAAGTCTATTTATGACGACCTTTACGAATGAAGGCTCGGGGAAAAAACATGTTTCATTTGCTTCGCCTTATCCGGGAAAAATTATCCCAATGGATTTGAGTGAATTGAATGGAAAATTAATCTGTCAAAAAGACTCTTTTTTGGCTGCTGCAAAAGGTGTATCTGTAGGGATCGAATTTCAACGCAAATTAGGCACCGGCTTCTTTGGTGGTGAAGGTTTTATCATGCAAAAGCTTGAAGGGGACGGAATGGCATTCGTTCATGCCGGCGGTACGATGTACAAACGCGTGCTCGAGCCGGGTGAGTTATTGCGTGTTGACACTGGATGTCTTGTGGCAATGACAGGTCAGGTGGATTATAACATTGAATTTGTCGGCGGCGTCAAAACCGCTTTATTTGGAGGTGAAGGACTTTTCTTTGCAACGCTGCACGGACCGGGAACAGTATGGATCCAATCACTGCCTTTCAGCCGGTTAGCGAGCCGTGTCTTTTCGGCAATGCCGGGCCGAGGAGGTTCTAGAGATGAAGGAAGTATCGCAGGCGGCCTATTCGACTTCTTTGGCGGGGACGATGATTAATAAGGCCATTTAAAGCCGGCAGCAAAATAATAAGAAGAAGAATGATTGATGAGATTCATGTTTTATTAATATAACCAAGAAGTAAAAAGGATGTCCATTCACTTTGGACATCCTTTTTAGCTAAAAAAGCTGCTAAAAAAGCATTATTTTTGCGGAATTTCAGCCTTTTTATGCATTGGCAATTTACCATATTACTTTCCAATTATGATTAACGGTTGCAGTTATCGTGCCTTTATCTAAAATATAATTCGCAATTAATTCCGCCATGTCTGTTGGAATATCTTTTATAACAGGTTTGTTTTTGAACATTGGATATTCGCCGCCTCCGCCTGCGCGGTAATTATTCATCACGACATCATAGCAGCGGTCCGGCACAACCGGACTGTCTTTATACCGGAGCCGGGTGACACGGTTTCCAACAGGTTTTGAAATATCGAAGGTATAGTCAATTCCTTCCCACATATCATAATTGTAATGCTGCGGTTTTGGTGTTGAAAATAGAGGATTGACTTGAATCTCACCGCTGTCATCAATAATGAAATAGCTCGCGGACCGCTCTAATGCATCTTTTATATCCTGCCCGGAAATCCGGATTACTTTTAACGTATTGGGATACATATAATTGCCGACAATATCGCGCATTGTTACATGTTCCGGAAAACCTGGCGACTGATTGTTAAACAATGCGGTATTTGATATTTCTGCACCCGAAACAGCCATTTGCACCTTATTTATAAATTCAATTAATGCGTTATCTTCAAGGCGTAATTTAAATGGATCATGTACAAGCATGTCACCGCTGATTCTGCCAATCGGCTTGTCTAACCAGCTTTGTGTTTCCTCTTCATATATTTCAGTTAATTTTACAATATCCTCATCGGTCTCTGCTTTTTCGACAGAAATAAGTTCAGGGATGATTTCCTCAACCTGCCATTTTTTTTCAAAGCGAAGCTTTATCGTTGCTTTTCCTAACATTTTACCATTATTTCCAGGCTGGAGAACAGGAATTCCATTTACATAATTTGCAATGAAACGATGCTGGTGTCCGGTCAATAATAAGTCAATCCCGTCCACTTCCAGGCATATTCGATATGCTTGATTTTCACCTGTCGGCTTTTCTGTATTAACTCCGGTATCAAGATCCTTCTCAAAACCTCCATGATAAGAGACAATCACCACATCCGGGTTTTCGTGTTTTCTTATCTGTTTTACCCATCGTTTTGTTGTTTCCAAGGCATCTTGAAATTCTAAATCTTGAATATGAACGGGATTTTCCCAGTTCGGTATGTAATGTGTTGTGACACCGAGAATCGCAACTTTTACACCTGCTATATTTTTAATAAAATATGGGATACCAAAAACAGGTTCTTTCGATTGTTTATGAATAATATTGGCGGATAACCAGGGAAACATCGAATCTCTCACTAAATGTTGCAAAAGCTCAAACCCGTAATTAAACTCGTGATTCCCAATAACTGCCGCATCATAATGTAAATAGTTTAAAATTTTTGCCAGCGGATTTATGCGCTGACTAGAGAAACGGGCAAAATAGTAGGTCAATGGTGTTCCTTGCATCACATCGCCATTATCAATCAATATAACATTGTTATTTTTGCATTTTTCCTTCTTTATGATAGAGGCAATTTTTGCAAACCCTAGGTGCACATTTTTGTTATCTCCATAATTTATTGGTAAAATATTCCCGTGAACATCACTAGTTTCTAAAACGGTAATGACGATTTGTTTCATTGGTCTCCCCTTTTTAATGTGTAAATTTTACTAACTAGCTCAAGGCTATCATATGTTAATAGCACAATCAATCTGTTATATTAAGGAGAGTTTCCGGATACAGGTAGTTATATTGAAGGGGACTGAAACGGGAAGAATTGGCCCCCTCCCTTTTAAATTGTAAATGACGATTATTCTTTAAAAAACCTGGAGCAAATCCAATCTTATTTTGCATTCAAAATGCCGGAAATCTAACATGGAATGTTATAAATATCCAAACCGAAAAAGAAAACCCTTACAATAGATAATTTTTTTAAAAAAATTTCAGGTTATGTCGAAAAATTGATTTTTATAGTATATAATATAAAAATGAATTTACATATACATAAAAAATTATGGGGGGATTTCATTGAAAAAGTTTTTTGCGCTTTTAATGGTGTCAGTAATGGTATTTGTATTAGCAGCATGCGGCGGCAATAATGATAATGCCAGTGAGGACCAGAATTCAGAAGGTTCTAATAATGCAGAAGGCGAAGAAATCAAAGAGCTTACGTTAGGATTTATTCCATCACAGGAAGCAGAGCAAATTGCTGATACAGTTGAACCATTAGAAGCATATTTAACGGAAGAACTCGGTGTTCCGGTTCATGCAGAAGTTATGATTGATTTTGTTGGTTTAGTAGAAGGAATGAGAACAGGACAAATCGATATTGGTTTCACGAATCCGTTTGGTTATGTCCAGGCAGTTGACAGGGCTGAAGTTGAAGTACTATTAAAAGCGATTCGCAATGGATCCGATACTTATAAAGCGCAATTTGTGACAGCTGCAGATTCCGGTTTAGATTCAATTGATGATATCGTTAATACAGAGGGATTGACTTGGGCATATGGCGACCCGTTATCTACATCCGGATATTTATTCCCGGCTTCTCTTTTAATGGATGAAGGTATTGAAGATCTAGAAACCTATTATCAGCAAACGGCAGTTGGCGGTCATGATAATGCTATCCTTGCGGTATATGACGGACAAGCAGATTTTGCAACAACGTTTGATGATGCCAGAAGTATTCTTGAAAAAGATCATCCAGATGTGAAAGATAAACTGCAAGTAATCGGCTATACAGATCCGATTCCGAATGACGGTATTTCTGTAAGTAAAGATCTGCCGGATGAATGGAAAACAAAAATTAAAGATGCGTTCATGGCTATTAACGACAATTCGGAAGTATTAGAGGTAATGAATGAAGTATATTCATGGGATGGCATTGCAGAAGCAAAAGATTCCGACTACGATATTGTTCGTGATGTATATGCGAAATTTAAAGACCAGCTTGAAGAACAATAATAAGATTCGGTTTTAAGAGAGGAGAGTGAGTCGTCTCCTCTCTTTTTTCTTGCATTCAAAGGAAGTAAAAATGGAACTGGAAGAATCAAATGATGCAATGAAGAACCTTTTTGAATAATCTCTAGTAATATTTTACAATAAGAAGTTAAAAAAGTATTAGATTCAATAAAATATAAAAGCTTTTATCAGCGCTCCATTTACAGTTGCGTTGCTTCCATTTATTTGCTTTTGAAAATTGCATGATGAAAGGAGAATAAAGGGTGATAGAATTTCGTAATGTTTCTTTAACCTATCCTAATGGTCATAAAGGGTTAAACAATGTCAACGTAAAAATTAATTCCGGTGAATTTATCGTTGTAGTAGGTTTATCCGGAGCCGGAAAATCCACCTTTATCCGCAGTATTAATCAGTTAGTAAAGGCAACAGAAGGGGAACTGATCATTGATGGAAAAAATACGCTTAAATATAAAGAGCGGGATTTAAAAGAATTGCGAAAAAATATCGGTATGATCTTTCAAAATTATAATCTTGTCAACCGTATGTCAGTTTTACGCAATGTACTAACAGGACGTTTGGGACATACTGGAACTATTAGGAGCTTATTAGGACTGTTCTCGCAAGAAGATAAAGAGCTGGCGATGAACAGTTTAAACCGTGTCGGTATTGCTGAAAAAGCGTATTCACGTGCAGACCAGCTTAGCGGCGGACAGCAACAGCGCGTTAGTATCGCAAGAGCCTTAACACAAAAAGCTAAAATCATTCTTGCAGATGAACCGGTTGCAAGTTTGGATCCGCCTACTTCTCACGTTGTTATGAAAGATTTAAAGCGTATCAATCAAGAAGATGGAATTACGACGATTGTAAATCTTCATTATATTGATATGGCAATGGAGTATGCTGATCGAATTATCGGGATGAGGGAAGGAAAAATCGTTTTTGACGGCCTTGCCTCGACGGTTACAGAACAAACTTTTGAAGAAATTTACGGGCGAAAAATTAAAGACAATGATTTGCGGGGGAGTGTGGAATGATGGCTCCTGGTTCAAAAGGAAAGAAAATCCCGCTTATCCATGCACGGACGAAAAGCTTGATAACCAGTATTATTGTTGTAGTTGCTTTATTATACATTGTTGCTGCTTTTCATACCGGAGCTTCACCGGATGAATTTATTCAAGGGTTTCCAACTATAATTGAATTTATTGTGAAAGATCTTTATCCGCCTAACTGGAGTTATACTGGTAAAGTGTTAACCAGCATTATCGAAACATGGAATATAGCACTGATTTCGACAACGTTATCTGCTATTTTTGCTTTGCCGTTAAGTTTTTTAGCATCTCGGAATATAAACAAAAATAAGTGGTTGTACCAATTTGTCCGCATTTTTCAAAATATTATCCGCACCATTCCTGATATGATCATGGCCGTATTGTTCGTTGCTGTTATCGGCTTAGGCGCGCTTGCCGGGGTTGGCGCTTTGTTTGTCTTTTCCCTTGGGATTTTAGCAAAAATGATAAGTGAAACAATAGAAGCAATTGATCCCAATCCGCTTGAAGCAATTCGGGCAACCGGAGGGAATATTATTCAGGTTATTTGGTATGGAGCATTGCCGCAAATCCTGCCGCTATATACATCTTATACACTCTATGTACTGGAAATTAATGTTCGTGCCTCTGTTGTTTTAGGACTGGTCGGTGCCGGCGGGATCGGTTTAATTTTAAAACAACAATTATCTCTGTTTAACTATGGAAATGTCTCTACGATTGTCGTGTTGACGTTCTTTGCTGTAGTCATCATTGATTTTGTCAGTAATCAAATAAGGAGGCGACTGGTATAATGAACAAAATCGTTCAGCAAATCCAAAAGCCGAAGCGGACAAAACAATGGATTCTCTTTATTGTTATATCTATCATTTTGCTTGCCTTGTATTCCATTGCGATTACGATGACAGATTTAACGTACCGCGGGTCGTCTCTGAGTCCGGCTGCTATTTTTAAACGATTATTCTGGGATACATTTTTTGATCCGGCCACACAGGCGAGAATCCCGAACTATATTCTTCTTATGATCGAAACACTTGCAATTGCCTATGCGGGTACAGCAATTGCAGCTATTCTGGCGGTTCCGTTTGGTTTTTTAGCTGCGAACAATGTGTCTAAAATTTCTTATGTAGGGAAATTAATCTTGGATGGGATACGCGCTTTTCCGGAACTGATCCTGGCAATTATTTTTGTTGCGGCAGTTGGAATGGGACCTTATGCGGGAGTTCTTGCAATCGGGATTCATTCCATCGGCATGCTGGGGAAACTGTATGCAGAAGTGATCGAATCGATTGATATGACCGCCATCGAAGCGTTAAAAGCAAATGGGGCAAACAGACTGCAGGTTATCTGGTATGGCGTTATCCCGCAAGTAATTCCGCAATTTACTTCTTATGCGATTTACCGCTATGAAATAGATGTCCGCTCTTCTACAATTTTAGGGATTGTAGGTGCCGGCGGAATCGGAACACCATTGTTAACAGCATCAATGTCACGCTCGTGGGAACAGGTCGGGATGATATTAATTATCATCATTATCGTCGTTTCTATTATTGACTTGATAAGTGCGCAAATAAGAAAACGTCTTGTATAAAGAAATAAGGGATGATTACTCCATAATCATCCCTTATTTCTTTATACTTTTTTATTTTTCGTTTATTTTTATTTTATATCCTCTTGCTATGATTATTGTTAATATGCTGGTAGGAGGATATTATGGTTTTTTTAAATAAAAGATTAACCTGTATTGCCTTATCAACTATACTTTTTCTGGAAATAACAGGTTGTGCAGAGGGGACAGCACATTTAAATTTGCTTTTTCCGTTCCTAATATAAAAAATATCGCTTTTATCGTGATTGGAATTATCATTATATTAATAATAATAATTGGATTTTGGCAAAAAAAGAGAAAACAAAAACCAGGTGAGGAATATGCAAAAAACAATTTTGGTGGTCGATGACGACCGGGATATCGTAAGACTTATTTCCGATAGTTTAAAATATGAACAATTTACTGTCGTTTCAGCATACTCCGGGAAAGAAGCGTTAGAGATAGTAAGTACGGCAAATGTCGATTTTATTATATTAGACATTATGATGCCGGGGATGGACGGGCTGGAGGTTTGCCGGATTCTTCGCAAGGAATACAATATGCCTATCCTGATCCTTAGTGCAAAGGATCGGGATATGGATAAAGTGATCGGCCTGGAAATCGGTGCGGATGATTATATGACAAAACCTTTCAGTATTTACGAGCTCACTTCCAGGGTTAAAGCGCATTTTCGTAAAATTGACCGCCTGCAAAAAGAGTGGCAAACGCAAAATCGTGAAGAGCTGACAAACAGAATTAATCCGGCTCAAAGTCCGCTCGTTTTGGATAAAAGAACGTATGAGGCATTTATCAATAATGAGAAGATGGATTTATCAACAAAGGAATTTCAAATTCTGTCTTATCTTTATGATCATCCAAACCAAGTGCTAAGCAGAGAACAAATATATGAAAGTGTTTGGGGCGATGAATACGGTGATATTAATACAGTTACCGTTCACATCAAAAATTTACGAAAAAAGCTGGGGAAGGAATTTGATTATATAAAAACCATTTGGGGTATCGGGTATAAATTTATCGCAGATTAAGGGGCAGTAATATCCCCTCCTCAAAAATGTAGGTAAATCCAATCATGCTAGGCAGGGGATAAACTGCCCCTAATGGCCCGATTGGTGAAACAAGGTTTCTCTTAAGGCTTCTGCCTTTAGAGAAATCAGTCAGGCTCCGCGTGATGAGGTTTTTCTTAGGGCTTTAGCCCTTAGAAAAATCAATCAGGCTCCGCGTGACTAACCATCAGTGGGGAACGTGTGCCGACTAAGTACGCCACGTCCTCATGTCTTCGTCGGCACTAGTACGTCCTGTACGTCGAAAAACCCCGACTGATGGAAGTTTCACTTTATCGCAGATTAAGGGTAAGTAAAGAGATTTATATTCAAGGGAGGGAAATTTTAATCTTTAAGCCTATAGCGAAATAGAGGAGCAAAATTCAGCAAGAAGGAAGGTTTACTTTAAACATGAAGGACAGATTGCCATGAAACTGAAAATTAAACTGCCGTTATTGCTTTCTTTGACCATCATCATATTGTCATTTATTATTGCTGTTTATGTCAGGGTTGATGTTATTCAAAGTGTTATTGTAAACGTAACGAAATTACGGCAAGAGTTTCAATTAAAAGACAGAGAAATACCGGCGAAAATAGAAAAACTATATCCTGACTTTGAATCGATAGAAAAATATATGGAAGAAACAGCGGAGCAGGAAAAAATATCATTATCTTTATTTGACGAGAATTTCAATGAAATATTTATCTATAATGACGCTCCGGAAGCGAATGAACCGACCGAATCATGGTTTCAACTGAAGGATCAAAACGGTGATACCATGATGTTGTTGAAACTGCAAAGGCCGCTTAATCCACAGGATGTCGTGTTAAGAACCGCTTTTTCAAGAACTTTAGCCTTTATTATGATCGCAGTAATTTTAATCTTTTTTGCATTTTGCACCTATTTACACTATTTAATCACAAAACCGATTCAAAATTTAAATAAACGCTTGCGAAATATAAAGTATCTAAGTCCTTTTCACCCGATAAAGCTGAACAGAAAAGACGAGATTGGCGAACTTTATAAACATGTCAGTGACATGCAGGAAAGGCTCCGCCAATCGGACCAGGAGCAATTTGATATGGTTGCAGCGATTACACATGATATTAAAACACCATTGACTTCTGTAATTGGTTTTATTGAGTTGCTGCAAACGAAGAAGTCTTTATCAGAAAACGATAAGAAAGATTATTTAAAACTGATAGAAAAAAAATCCAGAGATATTACTGATTTAATAAACGAATTTTCTGCGTTTACGAAAAATGAAATTCTTTTGCCAACAATTACGTTTCACTCCGTCCGCATAAAAGATTTTTTTGAAAATATTGCTGTTGAGTATGAGGCGGAACTGTCCGGGCTGGATTATAACTTATTTTCAGAGCATTCGTTTACAGCAAACGAATTCTTTTATATAAATGATGTAATGTTGCGAAGAGTTTTTGCCAATTTGTTTAGCAATGCTGTGCGGTATGGTAATGTAGAAAATCTAAAAGTTTTTATGAGCGGCTATACAAAAGGAGATTACGCAATTTTTGTAATAGAAGACAATGGCATTGGTGTCGGGAAACAGGATCTTCCGTTTCTTTTTCAAAAATTTTTTACAGTCGATAAATCGCGGCAAAGCAAAGAAGGCGGAACTGGTCTCGGATTAGCAAGCTGCAAATCAATTATTGAAAGGCACGGCGGTGAAATAAGTGCGTTTCCTTCGACAAAAGCGGGGCTGGGTATAAAATTTTCCATTCCAATTGAAAAGAAGAAGTTGTAAGGATTTTTGTCTGCTAAAATAGTTGCAAGCGTTCCAAACTGTTCATCTTCATAATTTTTTATTTTTGTTTCATTTTCATTTTATTTTTTATTGTTAAGCTGTTTTTGTTGTTAAAGCTATGTTGATAATTAGAATGAAGGTGAGAAATGGGAAATGAAACAAATTGTCAGGTTTAAATGGCCGATCGTAAGTGTATGGGTGTTATTAACAGTTCTATTGCTTGTTTCGATGCCGAATCTGGATGAACTTGTAAGGGAAAAAGGGCAAGTAACTGTTCCGGAAGGGTATATATCAAGTGAGGCTATTGATTTACTAAATGAATTAGACAATACAAGTGAAGACGAAATGTCCGCAATTGTAGTCTTTCATGAGGATAATGAGTTAAACAGTGAACAAATGCAAGAAGTAGAAAAAGGAATTAACGAACTCGAATCTAGGGAAAGTGAATTGGGAATCACAAATATTCTTTCCCATCTTAACAATGAAGAGTTAAAAGATCAGTTAATTTCTGAAGATGGAACAACCGTTTTAACACTTGTAACTCTGGAAACAGGAGATAGAACGGAAGAAGAAGTACGAAATCAATTAACCGATGCCTTAAGCGATGTAAATGTCGATACGTACTTAACCGGGTCTGAACTTATTTTGGAAGATTTTATTATCACGACACAAAATGGAGTTCAGAGAACGGAAGGTATTGCCGTTGCGTTTATCATTATTGTGTTGATAATTGTGTTTCGCTCTCCGGTTGCACCGCTTGTTTCCTTAACATCCGTTGGGGTTACTTATTTAGCATCTTTAGGGATTGTCACCCTTTTGGTGGATCATTTTAATTTCCCTTTTTCAAATTTTACGCAAATTTTCTTAGTCATTGTGTTATTTGGAATTGGGACGGATTATAATATTTTGCTGTTTACTAGGTTTAAAGAAGAATTAGCAAAACAGGAAACGGTTCTGGGAGCAATTATCCAAACATATAAAACAGCAGGGAAAACAGTATTATATAGCGGCACAGCCGTTTTTATCGGTTTTATTGCCTTAGGGCTGGCCGAATTTAAATTATTTCAATCGGCTTCAGCTGTAGGAATCGGAGTTGCTGTTCTTATTCTCGCTTTATTTACGATTGTTCCGATTTGTATGGCTCTGCTGGGCAAAAAGTTATTCTGGCCGTCAAAGAACAATGCGGGTCATAGTGAGAACAGGCTGACTTCGATGATTACGAGGTTTTCCGTACAAAAACCAATATTAGGTGTGATCATCACGCTGGTCATATGTGTCCCGGTTTTATTTTTCTATAATGGACAATTGTCCTATAATTCTCTGAAAGAGATTAATGATTCATATCCTTCCGTTGAAGGAATCAATATCGTTTATGATCATTTTCCTCCAGGTCAGGCATTACCAACAAATATCGTTTTAGAAAGTGATCATCCGTTAGATTCAAATACTTCATTGGCACTTATTGATGAAGTAACCGAAGCGATTCAGTCCGTTGAAGGAGTCGATAAAGTCTACAGCACAACCCGCCCGCAAGGGGAAAAAATACCGGAACTGTATACGACTAACCAGGGAGAAACGGTAAGTAACGGTGTGCAGCAGGCAAACGATGGTATTTTAACGATTAGAGATGGTTTGGCAGGTGCTGTCGAGGAAATCAGAGCTGTTCCAACCGAAGATTTTCAACAAGTTAATCAATTGATATCCGGAACAAGGGAAGTTCAGAATGGAATTGGACAATCCATTGAAGCACTCACGCTTATCCAAAATGGCTTAGAAGAAGGAGCAGACGGAACAGCGCAACTGCGGCAAGGAATGGACACGTTGAATAGTAATTTAACAGAACTTGTTCAGTCAAGCGCCTCCTTATCAAGCGGTGTCACAAAATTGCAAGAGGGTTATAATGAACTTTATGCTAACTATGAGAAGATCGAACAATCTGTTCATGCGCTTATTGATTATTCGAATGCAATGAATGGCTATATCGCAAATATTGCCCAAACTCATCCCGAGTTGATGACTGACAAGAGTTTCCTTGCTCTGCAACAAACTTCTGCAGGTTTGAATCAAGGGTTAAAACAATTATCCGCAGGAATAGAAGAAGCGAATGGACATTTTGCGGGTGCAAACGAGCAATTAGGACAAGTAAATGAAGCGATCAAGCAAATAAATGCCGCTCAAGAGAAAATACTGGCAGGCTCGAAACAAATAGAGGAAAGCACGGGTAAGCTTGAAGCCGGACTAAGACAGGGAAGTCAAGGCCAGCAACAGGTAATTAACAGCCTCCCGGCATTATCCGCAGGACTGACGCAAATCAATGATGGACAAACGCAGCTGCAAAACGGTTTGGGGCAGCTCGAAGCCAATATTGGTACGCTGGAAACAGGTTTGAGCGATGGTGTAAATGGGCTTAATGAAGTGAACAACGGTTTATCCGATGTCAATAAATACTTGGATGAAATGTCAGGATCGGGATCTGAATCGTTTTTTATACCGGAAGAAGTGTTGGGCGGAGAAGAATTTAAAACCGCGATGGATGCTTTTATGTCTGATAATCGGGAGTTAGTACAATGGACAACAATCTTGTCTGTTGACCCGTATGCAAATGAAGCAATGGATGTCATCAACGAAATAAATCAGACATTTAAAGAAACGGTAAAAGGTACTGATTTTGAAGATGCTTCGTATGGAATCGGCGGTACTTCATCACAAAATCAGGACTTAAATACAATTAATACCGGCGATTTTACGAAAACAGCTTCCATTATGTTAATCGGGATTTTACTTGTTTTATTTATGATTACCCGTTCATTCTGGAGACCGGTATTTATAATTGGCTCGCTTATTTTAGCCTACTATACGTCTTTAGCGGCGACAGAGCTGATCTTCAAAAACTTTACCGATTTTTCAGAACTAACTTGGACAGTTCCGTTCTTTTCTTTTATCATGACAGTTGCGCTTGGGGTAGATTACAGTATTTTCTTAATGATGCGCTTCCGTGAATATAAAGATTCGGACGCGAAGGAAGCGATCACGGAGGCAGTGAAGCATATCGGAGGAGTTATCATTTCTGCCGTTATCATTCTCTCCGGAACCTTTGCGGCAATGTATCCTTCCGGCGTATTAACCTTAACGCAGCTGGCAACTGCCGTAATTATCGCACTGTTCCTGTTAGCATTTGTGTTTTTGCCAATGTTTTTACCAAGTTTGATTTCATTAACAGCCGGTAGAAAACGATCCAATTAAAAAGTTTTAATGCTTAAAAAGTAACCAGGGATGTCTCACCGGACTTTTTCGTCCGGGGGGCATCTTGTTTTTTTATCGGAATTAAACTATTCATAATTCAGCTTGAAAGTCTTCTCTGTATCACCAAACAGTTTTTATATATTTTCTCGTTGTTGCGATAAAATAAAGTCCGTAGATCACAATAAAAGTCAATATACTCGTAATTGCCGGTACGATAATCGGATAGTGTATCTTTTCGCTTAATACGTAAATCGCCACACAACTGTGCATAATCCCGACAACGAGTGGGAGAACATAGGATATTCCGATTTGCTTGGAGACTGCTTTGACAGCTTCTTTTTTTGTCATGCCGAGTTTTTTAAGCATACTGTATTTGTTTTTATCTATATATGCCTCACTGACGAGTTTAAAATAGATGATGCTGCCGGTTGCCGCAATCGCTACGAGTGCTAAAAATGCACCGAGAAAATAAATGATCCCAAATAAACTGTACGTTGATGTATCTTTACTAGTATTCACAAAAAGACTATCTTTCAATGAAGGAACACTTTGCAAATCGGCAGCTAATGCTTTTATATCATCCGTACTATTGATTTTTATGCCGTTAAATTCATATTCCTCGCTGCCGGCCATTAGAGTATTGTAATCTTCATCGCTTAATACAACACAAGGAGCAGGTAAGCCGTTTCCAAAAAGAGGCGTCTTATAATCTTCTTTTATTGTATAGTTTTGCTCATTTATCATCAATTTCGCACTTTTATATTCGACAAGACTAATCACAACTGTTGGCGTTTCTACATAGAGCACTTCATTTTTTGAAAGCCGTTCCGGTTCTATGTCTGTTTTAAGATCGTTACTAATTCGCAAAAAATCAGAATACTTGATACCTATTGTTTCCTCATCGAATTTACCAAAGTCTGATTCCATAGATGTTTGAATCCTGAGAAATTTTGTGTTTTCTTCCAGAGTGATATCGTTTTTCTTTTCTTTCAGTTTATCTCTTACAGCTTGCTTCACATTCGTGTCAGCTGAGATATATGACAAATCAAAAGGCACTTGAATAGAATCCCTGATTTCCACAAAATATCGCAAGGAAGCAACTGTTCCATAGGAAGTTAATGCTACTGCCGCGAGAATCGCTACTGCAGCTAATGCCCTGTAATTATTTTTAATGCGAAAAGCAATGTTCGAGTAGCTGACAATATTAATGCCATTATATAAAAGTTTTTTTCTGTGTAAGAGAAACCGCATCAGAACAGAAAATGCCGATCCTAATAACCAGTATGTGCCTATTACCACAAATGCGATCGTGAAAGGAATATAGGTAAAAATTCTGCTACCTGTCGCATGTGTAATCAAATAGTAGCCTGTACCAATAAGAATAACTGCCAATATCCCTTTTACATAATTTGCTTTCGGCAGCTGTTCTTCCCGATTCGAAGCATGAAATAAGTCGATCAATTTACTTCTGGCAATATTGATATATCCCAATAAAGAATTAAGGAAAAAGATAACAATAAATGTAATGCCAGTTTCCAGTAGCGTTTCCGTTGATAATGAAAACCGGACAGTCATATTTAGTAAAGACACCTTTGCCAGCATCATTAAAAAAAGCTTATTAAAGATCACTCCGAGCAACAGTCCCGCTGCGACTGATGCCATACCAATAAAGAGTACCTCAATTGCATAAATGAATCCGATTTGCGTATTAGATACGCCCATAAACGCATAAATGCCGATTTCTTTCTTCCTTTGTTTTAAAAAGAAAGACGTGGAAAACCAAATAAAGAATAGTAATAACAACAACATTAAATAGGAAACCGATGCAGAAGTAACTCTAATATATTCGTTCATGTTATTAGCTTTTTGAAAGTCGGGATTATATTTTATCGCGACCATGTTATAGTAGACCATTACCGAGAAAATCATGGACACGACATATATTCCATACATTTTTACATTTCTTTTAAAATTTTGAAAAGCAATTTTAAAGGAGTTCATTGACATTGCCCCCCATTGATGCGACCATATCAATTATTCTTTGGAAAAATTCCTTTCTTGAATGATTTTTGTTCAGCTTCGCATGGATTTTTCCATCCTGGATAAACATAATTCGCTTGCAATAGCTGGCTGCAAATGCATCATGCGTAACCATGACAATTGTCGTTCCATAGTTATTGCTCATCGTTGTCAGACATTGCAGCAATTCAGCGGATGATTTCGAGTCAAGTGCCCCAGTCGGTTCATCGGCAAAGATAACAGAAGGGGAGGTCATTAATGCTCTTGCGGCCGCTGTTCTCTGCTTTTGTCCTCCGGACAGCTGATATGGATATTTCTGCAGATGATCGCTTAAGCCTAAAAAGGCAGCTGTTTCGTTGACCTTTTTGATAATTTCTGCATGTTTCACCTTGCCAAGAGCAAGAGGAAGTGCGATATTGTCTTGGACGGACATCGTATCTAATAAATTGAAATCTTGAAAAATAAAACTGATTTTATTTTTACGAAAATTGGCCAGTTCCTTTCCTTTTATATTGGTCATCTCTTTTCCTTCAAAGGAAAAGCTTCCGCCGGTCGCTGTGTCAATAGTAGAAAGAATGTTGAGAAGGGTCGTCTTCCCGGCACCTGAAGGACCCATAATCCCGAGAAACTCGCCTTTTTCAATTTGAATGTCAATGCCATCTAAGGCAGTAGAAGTCATCCCTTTTGCACCATAAACCTTTGTTAAATTCTTTGTTTCAATCACGATACTCACTTGGATTTCCTCCTGTATTTCGATTAACTAGCATACTTTCATGTTAACTTCCGCTTTAATGTCCTGCCATCGAATGCAGGTTACATATTTCTTGTTAACATTACATTTATGTCACTTTACATGGGTTCAAAACGATCAAAGTCCATCGTTTTCGTATGAAAGTTAACGAATGAGAACAAAAGGACAGGACGGTTCAACTTTGCACAACCGCTTTAAAATAATCAGATAGCTTGTAAAAGACAAGCGTCAACTCAGTGAAGCTCCCTTCCTTAGAGGAAACAAAAATATCATGACGGAGTTTATGAGCCATTTTTTGCGAAAGATATAGTCCCATACCGGTAGACCGGGCTATTTTTCTTCCGTTTTCACCGGTAAATCCTTTATCAAAAATTCTGCTGATGTCCTTTTCACTAATGCCAATGCCATTATCTTTAATATGCAGCCGGACCAGTTTCTCATTTTCCTCAGCACGAATTTCTATTTTCCCGCCTTGTCCGACATACTTGCAGGCATTATTTATGATTTGATTGATGATATAGGATAGCCATTTTTTATCTGACATAACATCGTAATGTAAATGACCCAGCTTTATCTCGATTTTTTTGGCAATAAATAATTGCGCATTGCTTTTGATAATATCTTTTATCAGTCTTTCGATATTTATCTCGCTAATTTGCAGATCTTCTGCGTAACTGGCCGACCTGCTCGTGTACAAAACCTGATGAATGAGAAACTTTATTCTTTCAATCTCCAACCGCAGTTCTTCTGAAAGACGATGATTTTCATTCGCTGGGTTGTTTTCCTCTATTTTGTCCGCGATCAGTTCGCATACGGCAATCGGCGTTTTTATTTCATGAACCCATTTCATGATATAGTCATTTACTTCCTCTAAATTTTGTTTCACCGATTTTACGTTCTTTTCCATTTCTTTGTTCTTGAGTTGTACGATCTCTTTGATAAGCTGTATTTCAAAAGATGTATTTATATCTTGCAGCACAGCTTCTATCGGTGTCCCTTTATGTATGGCATCGAGCAATTCGCTGTAGGTATTTTTCCATTTGCGATAATCGATGATAAGAAATAATAGGGAGATAAACAACAATAAAAAATCCAAGTAGAGGATATCAACTGCGGATGCTTGAATCGGTGTACTGGTTAGTAAAATAAGATTGACAACTGCAAAAATACTAAAAAAATAGCCAATTTTTAAAAAGTTGTTTTTTAAATAGGTAATCATTTTATCGTATACCCGTTTCCTTTTTTTGTTATGATGTAATCTTTTAGTCCAATATCCGTTAGCCTCGAACGCAGCCTGTTTATGTTTACAGTCAGTGTATTATCATTAATAAACGTGTCATCTTCCCACAATGCGCGCATGATTCTCTCCCGTGAGATCGTTTTTCCCCGGTTTTTCATTAATAACACCATTATTTTAAATTCATTTCTCGTTAATTCGATTTTTTGTTCCTGATAATGAAGCAAATGGTCCGTCAGATCGAGGATAACACCGTCACATTCTATCAAATCGACAGCATCGTCATGATAAGCGTACGCTCTTCTCAGAAGTGCATGAATTTTCGTAATAAGGATATCCATCGAAAAAGGTTTTGTTATATAATCATCGCCGCCATTATTGATTGCCATCATAATATCCATATTTGTATCCCGGGAAGAAAGAAAAACAATCGGCACTTTCGAAAGCTCTCTAATTTTATTGCACCAGTAAAAGCCGTCAAAATACGGTAAATTGATATCCATCAAAACAAGGTGTGCCTTTGAGTTCACAAACTCCGCGGTGATGTTCTCAAAATGATTCACTACAGCTGT
Source organism: Bacillaceae bacterium Marseille-Q3522 (assembly GCA_017898095.1). Taxonomy (GTDB): domain Bacteria; phylum Bacillota; class Bacilli; order Bacillales; family Cytobacillaceae; genus JAGKQJ01. The sequence goes on from JAGKQJ010000032.1 coordinate 22,119, forward strand.
TTCATAGCTCCATTTATGTAAGCCGTCAGCGATATTCCGGCACAGTGCTTCGTCATCTTCTACTAACAAGATCTTATACATTGCTAAACGCTCCTTTAAAGAGGTTGTTCAAAAATCACTTATGAAAAGCGGCGAGTTGCTTCTTATTCGTTACCTTCCGGACTTTCGTTTTAGTATCTGTGTATTTTTTCAGAGGGGAAAGCTTTTGCTTATCCTGTTACGATTCAGTTGTTTCTATTTTCATTATAAAATGAATCGGGAATGCGAACAAATCTCTTTTTTGATGGGAACATGAAAAAAAGGAGCCGGAAGGCTCCCTTCAACAAAATAGGTAATATTCGATTTCAATGTCTTCAGGAATAATTTTTCAATAAGCGGAAGTCGATTTTCCAGCACATTTCCCGAGTTTTTGAGCAGACTGAAAAGCGTTCACTGATAAAAAGCGCGGCCGTTTTGATCGACATAAACGGATTTAATGATCGTTCTTTGGAATTTGTTGTTGTTGTTTTGTTTGCCTTCCAGATTGATTGTGATATTGTAAACACCTTCCCCAAGTTTAGGAAGTTGATAGGTTGACAGACCTGAGTTCTTTACTTTTATGTTACCCTGTTTCAGTTTCCCGTTTTTATAGTATTCAATCGTCATATCAGATTTTACTTGCAGTTTGCTGTCTTTTGAAAAAAGCTTTACCTTGCTGCCGTCGAGGTCGATACTCAGGCTGTTTTGCAGCGGGCTGTCAAATGTAACATTTAATAAATAATGTTCCTGCTGTTCTGAGTTTGCTTCCAGTTTCCATTCTCCAGCTGCCGGCTGCGAAATCGAGATGGAATGGTGATAAGCACCTTGAAAAATGGCATTTTCATCATTTTCAACTGTAAATGCTGTATATTCTTTACCAGATGGATCTGTTAGTTTCAGATCCGTTTTTTTCTGATCACTCATCCAGTCAATTGTAATCTGATTCACACCATCTTCTACATAGATGGATTGCTGATGTTTCCCGATATATTCTCCTCCCCTAACAAAAGACGAAGGCAAATCTGCAGGAACAGAAATTGCTTCCGCATTCTGAGACTGAATACCTGCTCCGGCAGGTGCATTTTCATTTAAATAATTGCGAAACAAGTTAAACGTGGAAGAGCCTTCTTTAATGGTGGTATGATTCCAGTCGCCGATTCTGATTTGTGTGCTATTTGGAAGTCGTGAACTTGTCGTTGTCACAACTCCATCATTAGAACCATACATACTTAAATACAAACCGCCCCAATAAAGCGAGCTTCCAAAGCTGCCCCATTTCGTTCCGCCAAATGTATAAAAAGGAACCTTGCCAATATTAGCATGATCGTCTGTTTGCGAGCGGAAATTGCTCATATATCCGGTTTGCAAAGAATAGGTAGCATCATTTCTGCTTCCTAAAATAGCTGCTAACCAGCCTGCCCAACTGCTGTAAGCAAGATTGGCTAATTGCGATCCATGGTGAGGCGATGATAAAGTAATGACTCTTTCTACATAAGGGTAGGCATTATAATGAACAAGTGCCGATTGGGTATCGACGCCCCCTTTACTGTGGGCGACAACGACCACTTTTTCGCCAAAAAAATTGTATATGTCACGAATTTTTTCTGCTAAAAGGGAACCGTTATCCCACATATTCTTTGTCGGATATAGATCGATAAAGGCAGTTTCATAACCGTTTTGCAAAGCAGTATCATACATGTTGTTTCCATCCCACCAGGTACCCGATGAACTGTTAAAGCCGTGGACAAACAGAATCGGATGTTTTTCCGGCGCAACATAAGAAGGTGTTGTTCCAACATACCATTGACCGGGTACACCGGAAGGATCCCCTTTTCCAAAAGATCCTGCTTGGATCAAAGATGGGACAAAGAAGAAAACAGTGACAAGCACGATAAACATTTTTTTGAACATTTTTCCTCGCTCCTTTAGAAAAATAGTATGAAGAATGATAATGTTTGCAATCTTTGAAGTTTTTACTATATAAATATAGCGGATTAAAGTGTTGGAATAAATGGCATTTTAAAAAAACAAGCAAAAAGTATGAGACAATTTTTAAAATTCATGCAAAAAGTACCATACAGAATCCCGAGTTGTTCTATATAAAGATAGGTTGATAAGATTTGGCTTTGAGCTAATAGAGAATCTATGTAATAAATACGGAACGACTATTGAAGTAATAGACAGTACCGAAAAGATCGAAGAACAATTGGTTGAAGATTTAATCCAAAATGTCACTGTGTTTAGTTGTAGAATTCAAGGCAAAAGAGCGAATAAAGCCAAGAAGATGATGACGGAGTTGATGGAATGTGATCCTTGCGAAGAAAATAAGGATTAAACCAATTAAAGATACTAATGATGGTAAGCGCAAAAAGGAGTAAGCTGCGCTTACCCCAAATAGGTGCTTGCCATTAAAACGATCATAATAAACATAATAGGCGGAATGCAAAAAGAGAGCTGCATTTTACGCCGTCCACGATAAAATGCATCGCTGTCCTCGTATTTTTTACTTAGAGGATGAGACAAGATGATTTTATTCCAGACATTAGCCATCCAATCAAAAATAAAAAATGCAAAAAAACCTGCGACGCCAATCTTTAATACTGTTGGAGGGATAAGGATAATTGCTGTTCCTGTTACCCCTATTAAGCGGAAATATCCGCTGAGGTAAGTAAGATTGCGAATGATAATTTTAATAAACAGCTCTAAAAAGGCATTTTCTGCGGTGCGTTTTTTAAAAAGCCTTTTTGAGCGACGAAATAGAAATGGTTTATTTCTTTTTATGATCTTTGGTTTTTCCAGATCTGGTGAGGCTCTAAAGATCATACTTATAAAGCGCATGCGCTCTTCATTTTCTTTCGTCACCTCTGCCTGAAAATACTTTGTCGATACGACGATCGGCAATATAAGCAACAGGGAAATTCCGACAAAAACAAGCGCTGAGCAAATCGAAAAAACCGGCTTGAATAAGTAGGGAGAAAATAAAAATGAATTGCACATAAATAATCCGATAAAAATTGCTGTGGTGATTACTTTTTCCTTCCAGCCTTTCACACGGACTTGCAACATTGTTTTACAGGCAAGAATCAAATACGTCAGCCCGATATAAAAGAAAGCAAAAGCGAGAATTTCCACAATGGAATAAGAAAATAGCCGTTGTAAAAAAGGCAATGTTACAATGACGAGAAAAATTATTTTTAACGATGCATAAAACAAAGAGTAGATAAATGCCCATTTCTTCAGATTTACAAATTTTTCTTTGTGCTTCAGTAAAAATACGCCGTCTGCTTCTTTTACAAATGTGCGGTTGTTGCTAAGCCACGAGAGAAGATAGGCGATCATGCCTAATAAAGGCAATGAAAAATATTCACTCCATGCCGGCAGTTCCTGCCACCAGGAACGATATATAAAAAAAGCAATGACGCAGCCGGGGAGAACAAGATACAAAAGAACCGTCCAGTCAAACACTATTTTTAATATTTTATGCTGATACAGCAAATCCTGTTTGATGCGATTGATACATATTCGTAAACTACTCATGATTGTCACCGTTAATAAGATGGTGGTAGCAATCAAATAAAGTTGCTTCCGGGAGCATGCAGGCTTCACGTAAATCTGCTAACGTACCGGCGGTTAATTGCTGCCCAAGATTAAGAAGAACAAATCGATCACATATTTTTTCTGCCGTATCTAATACATGTGTACACATTAAAATGCCTGCTCCCCGGTCTCTTTCTTGTTGGATGATATCCAGTAATTGTTTTGTCGCAATCGGGTCGAGACCCATAAACGGTTCATCGATAATAAGAAGATCCGGTTCTGTCATTAATGCCAATATGATCATCGCTTTTTGCTGCATCCCTTTTGAATAAGTTGCCGGCAGTTCATGAATATGCTTGTCCATTTGAAAAAGCTCTAACAGCGGAGATGTACGTTTTGTGGCATCATCCCCGATTTGTTCTACGCTGGTGATAAAATCAATATGCTCTTGTAATGTTAATTCATCATAAAAAACAGGACGTTCCGGAAGATACGATATTTTTACATTCTCGTTCATGTTCATATTGCCTTGCAAATAAGGAATAATCCCCAGAATACTCTTAATCGTCGTGCTCTTTCCCGCACCGTTCGCCCCGATAAGTCCGATCATTTCTTTCTTATTAATGGAAAATTCAATATCCTGAATTTTTGCTTCGTCTGGTTCATAGCCAGCTTTTTCAATATGTATCGAAATAATAGACATAAATTAATCCTCCTTTACATTATTACGAATTAGAATAAAAAAAGATTCTTTTTCTTAATGAAATGTTATCTTTAGTTGGGGCAGCGGATTGAACCTGTACTGACATATATGTAACTGATTTCGTAATTGGGAAGCGGATTAATAAAGGAAAGAAAATATTACATAGGGCAGCCACAGGAACTTATTAAAATCGAAATAAAGTGAAACTTCCATCAGTGGGGGTTTTTCGACGCACAGGACGTGCTAGTGCCGACGTTGCAACAGGACGTTGCGACCTTAGTCGGCCTTCATCCCCCACTGATGGTTAGTCGCGCGAAGCCCGATTGAATTTTCTAAGGGCTAAAGCCCAAAGAAAATTCTTATTTCACCAATCGGGCTTTTAGGGGCAGTTTATCCCCCACCTAAAATGACTGGTATCACCTCCATTTTTGAGGTGGGGGTATTACTGCCCCTTAATCTGCGATAAAATGGTACAATGATGAAATAGTTAGAATGTAAAGATGCTGGGGGAATTTGTGGTGAATATTTCATTAGAGAATCTGCCAAAACAAGATTGGCAGAAAAAGAAAGAAACGGAATTTGATTTTTTAAATGAGACACTGACCATCTATTCGGTTGAACCGCAAGCAAAGTTAATTGCTGTACCGGCGATGGTGGGTATTTATCATGGTTTATCCGCTGATGCTGTATTGGTAAAAGCATTTGAGAAGAATTATAAGACACCGGCAAAACCAAAAGTAGTCGAAAATTATGGATTTGAACAGCTTCATGCCGAGCCAATTGAATTGCTGTCTTTTGTATATGAATTTATTTTTGACAGGGCGACGGAAGCAGAAATGAATCGATACCGCCATAATTCGAAGAATTATGAGAGTGGGAGATATGTAAACTACATAAAGCACGGTTTGACGATTGTTTTCCCTGATGATTGTGTATCCGAAGCGGAAAGAGCAGCTTTTATAGAAGAAATGGTAGTCCCGGATTTTAAAGCATATGTGAAGGTAGTAATAAATAAAGGGAAAAAACAAGAGGCACGCAGAAGACTCGGTTTTTATGTGGCTGTAGAGAGTGTTTTTGCAATAAATCTGCGTTCCTTATGGCATATGGCCAGGCAAAGAAGCCATGAATTATCACCGAATGGCCGGGAGGCAGAACCGCAAATCAGTAAAGTTGTAACCGAAGCAGTAAAATCCATTGAGCCTTATCTGCCCCGATTTTACGACAGCTTAATAAAACAGATTGGAAAAGGGTACCGGTAAAAAAACTTGTTAAATTTTAGGGCGCTGAAATGAATGCTTCGTCCTGAAAAAATTGCTAGAAAAAATAGTTTGCAAAGTTATGAAGGAAATGTTACAATATTTGCTGTTGGTTATTTCACAAGTTGGGTCATTAGCTCAGTTGGGAGAGCAGCTGACTCTTAATCAGCGGGTCGCAGGTTCGAGCCCTGCATGACCCATACTAAGCGTTAATGGAACTGTCCATTAACGCTTTTTAATTTAAAATTATTATTTACTGGACAATTTCATTTTCTCTTCCAAATCAATCATAAATCATATTATAATCTATTAGATACTATTTTCAGATTTTTATATACATTGATTACTTTCAGAAAAACTTGTTCTATGAAAAAATACAAATTGTGAGATTTTCCTGTCTCAAATTTCTTACTTTACTGTATAATTACTAATATCTCAAATTAGTAATTTAATACAACAACATGAGATCACTTCGTAAGAAGAGAAATGAGAAGAGAAAGGAACATGGATTTGGTGAAGCTAAAGAGACTTGTTGTAACGTTATTCCTCTTTTTGATTATTGTTATTGTTGCATTCCTTTACATTGTGAATATGCAGCAAAACACCACTGTTCAAGTGCAATTCCGTACAGCGGGGGATTCAACTGATATGTCCTCTAAAGATATGCAAATGACTGCAAATCAACAAGCGAATATCGAGGAAGAGGCACAAAGTAGTGTAGCAGAACTATTCAAACAAAAGGATGAAGGAACACTGACAGAAGAGGGATTGATTTTAGCAGAGCAAATTATTTCAAAGGTAACAAATGATAATCTTAAAGAAAAGCTGCAGCAACAATGGGAAACCATACATAAGTTTTACATATTGAATAACCAATCTGTTCAGTTAGATGTCCCGCTGCTGAATCAAATGGATGCACCCCGTCTCTATAATGGATGTGAAGTGACTTCGCTTGCGATGCTTTTATATTACCATGGAGTTCAAGTGACGAAAAATGAGCTGGCAAACCAGTTAATTAGTGTTCCGTAAACTTATAGCAATGACTTAAAAGGGAATCCAAATGACGGGTTTGTCGGCAATATTACCGGTGTAAACCCGGGGCTAGGTGTTTATCACGGGCCAATTTACCAATTAGCGGGACAGTATTTCCCGGCGGAAAGATTCCCTGATATTAGCGGATCCGATTTTGATGATGTGTTACTGGCATTATCAGAAAAACAACCTATTTGGGTCATTACAACAACAAAGTTTGCACCAGTTGACAATATCCAGGTATGGCAAACTCCTTCAGGTGAAGTTGAAATTAGTTATAGTGTCCATTCTGTTGTGATAACGGGGTACGACAGAGAATATATCTACCTGAATAATCCTTATGGTGAAAAAAATCAGCAGGTTGACCGTGCGTTATTTCAAAAAGCTTGGGAACAGATGGGCAGGCAGGCGATCTATATTCAATCTGAGGATAGCAATTAATCTCGCAAAGAAGCACTTCAAACTTCATCAAGAATTCCAATAATCGCATCTAAGTAAAAACAAAAAAATAAGTCCCATGAGAAATATGGATGGGACTTATTTTTGCTGGACAAGACCTTGCCCCTATGCGAGGGGCATGTGCAATGGCACAACGTCTTTCTCCTGATATTTCAATGTTTTCCGCCTAGTTTCACTTTATTTTCAAAGGCTCAAGCTGTGCGACGATGGCATCGAATGGTGCAGCTGCCTGAATTAATGCAGCTGCTGTATAGGCACTTTCAACAACCGCTGTATCAAACAAATGGATTTTTTTATCGGTCACTTCTATTGCCATTTCTAAATTCATTTTCGCACTGCCTAAATCATAAAAAGCAAAGATTTCCTCGGCATCATTTTCGGTTATCGCTGTATTTATTTTATCAAAGCTTGTTCCAACGGATCCTTCTTCTGTTCCACCTGCATAAGTAATTGGTACATCTTTTGCTGCTTCTTTTAACAGACGGACAATTCCTTCTGCAAGCTCTTTTACATGAGAAACGACGACAATACCGTAAGCTGCATTACTCATTTACAATGTCTCCTTCCAGCATTGCTTCAAAAAAGAGGCCACTTGAAGCCGCGCCTGGATCGATGGTGCCGATAGACCGGTCTCCCAAGTAGGAAGCACGTCCTTTTGTCGCTTTTATGTCTTTCGTTTTATTTACTGCCTCTTGCACCGTTTCTTTTGACAATTTGCCGCTTTCTAATGCGGAGATAACAGGCTCCCACACGTCGACCATTGTTTTTTCACCTGCTACGGCCTTTCCGCGCTTTTGAATCCCTTCCAGCCCTGCTTTTAAGATTGAGACGATATCGTTCTCATCCTGTCCTGACTGCTTAGCCATTCCAATTAATGCAGAACCATAAAGCGGACCGGATGCGCCGCCGATTTTACTTAATAGTTGCATGGAAGCCGTCTTAAATACGTCTTGAACAGATGAAAAATTGCCTTCCTTCAATTTCTCTTCCATTACTTTCGTACCACGAGCCATATTGGAACCGTGATCCCCGTCCCCAATGGCAGTATCCAATTCACTTAAATAAGCTTTTTGTTCATTTATTTTTCCTGCAAATGCAAGGAGCCATTTTGTTGTATTTTCTGTGGTTAACATAAGATCTTCCTCCTTGTTTGTGTGAAGAGCACCCCATTATTTTTACTAAAATCGCGGATATTACTCTTATACTATTGTGGACTGGTAAGTAACCAGCTTTATTTTCAGTAAAATATGTTTACATCTTCAATGTTGATGGAGTTTCAATTTTTCCCCTTTAAAAGATTTCCATTTTCCTTAAATCCACGCAGCCGTTTCAACAGGCTGTTTTAAGTAGCCGGCCCATTTTTCGTCTGCCAGTTTTACAAGTGTTAAGGAGATTCCCGCCATATCAATGGAGGTCATAAGCGAGCCTACCTTTTTAAAGTCTACTTCCAAGCCTTCTTCAGCTAAAATTGCCTGTACATCATTCAGAAATACGTATTGTTCCATAAGTGGTGTTGCCCCTAATCCGTTGACGAGAATTGCAAAATGATCACCGGCTTGCCAATTATATGCTTTTTTCAATTGTGCAGTCAGTTCTGTTGCGATCTCTTTTGAAGTTTTGATTTTTTCTCTGCGATAACCCGGTTCTCCGTGGATGCCGACTCCGTATTCCATTTCGTCTTCTTCCAATTGAAAGCCCGGTTTCCCGACTTCAGGAACGGTAGCCGGAGAAATTGCCACTCCTACTGTGTTAATTTGCGGAATTAATTGATCACCTAATTTTTTAATTTCTTCGAGTGATAATCCGGAAGCAGCGGCAGCACCGAGAATTTTATGGACAAGTACCGTTCCTGCTACTCCCCGTTTTCCTGCTGTATACGTGCTGTTTTCAACGGCAATATCATCATCAACGATGACTTTTTCGACTTTTATGTCTTCCATTTCCGCAATTTCCTGCGCCATTTCAAAGTTCATAATGTCCCCGGAATAATTTTTAATGATTAGTAAAACTCCTGCGCCTTGATCTACTTGCTTAATCGCTTCGACAATTTGATCCGGAGTTGGCGATGTAAAAATTTCTCCACAGACAGCAGCGGCCAACATCCCTTTGCCAACAAATCCGGAATGACTCGGCTCATGTCCGCTGCCACCGCCGCTGACCAATGCGACTTTTCCTTCTTCTGTAAAGTTCCGATAAATGACTCCTGTTCCTTCTATCCGCTTGACTAAATCACTATGTGCATACGTGAACCCATTTAGCATCTCTTCCAATACATTTTTAGGATCGTTTAATATCTTTTTCATTTTTTTCACTCCTATTGTTGAGTTATGCACTACTGTGTCACGATTCAGTAAAAATGGATCTCCCCCTTCCATCTTAACACCTTCCTCATAAAAAGAAAGAATTTTTATGAGAAGTGAAAAAGAACACTTTTGTGAACAGCAGCCTTATTTGTACGGCTACAGTGAAGGATATAAAATGGTGAAGGCATACTTGGAATTGAACCCGAATGTCACGCCGGAAGAATGGACAGAAATGAGTGCAAAAGAGATTTTTGACAAAGGGAATTACGCTGGTAAATATAAATAAATAGCCTTGCTTAAGTCGTAAGTTTTTGTCACAAAATTGTTTTATGGTAAAATGAAGGAAGATAATAACATTTTAAAACTTCACAAAAAATTTGGTGGGGCTGATGAAGGATATTATTGTTTATTATGATGATTGGTGCCCGTTATGTATTTCAATAAAAAAGAAAATTGAAAAATTAGACTGGTTTCATTTAGTGAAATGCTGTGGAATCCGGGAAGAGGATATAGAAATTCCATTGTCTCAATTAGTTCAAAGACTGCATGTGAAAATTGTGAAAAAAAACAAGGTTGTTTCCGGTATGTCTGCTCTTATTGCGATTTCCTGGCGTCTTCCGCTGACAGTTCCTTTCTGGCCGATTTTAAAACTGGTGAAGGCAATCGGTATCGGTGATTACATCTACAATTATATTGCCCGAAAACGTAAAATTGTCCCCGTCGGTAAGTGTGATGCTGACTGCAAAATGAATCGTTAAAATGAAAAGCAGCAGAATGCCCGGTTCTGCTGCACTGTTTATTTCAAGATATCCCGTTGCAAAATTCCGATTATAAAAAACTGAATAAAACGACTATTACCACTTCAAATACAAGCAAATAAATGATATATTTTGCAAATTTAAATGTTTCATAATTTACTGTTTTTGTATTAATTGCCCAAGCGAATAAGCCAAGAACAGTTATTAACATTACAATTTTTACAATTGTTAAATTTGACATAAACTACCACCTATTTCGGCACTGCCAACCATAGATTCCTGCTTCTATTGCAATACCGACTACATTTACCTTAAATCCAGCTTTTTTTAATACATCAAACATTAACCGTGCAGCTAAGTCATATTGCTTATTTTTTATATAGATAAAGATCCAACCGTTTAAAAACTGACGTGCAATGTTCCCGTAGCTACCGATAAATTTATTCACTACACATTTACCAAATTCGTATGCTCCATTTGTTCCATAGGAAGACTCGTACTTTAACTTAGATAATTCGTATAATTTATAAGCATTAGAGTCTCCTTCCTCTATTCTTTTTCTTAAAAGTTGTTCATTTTTTATTACGTATTCTCCATTTTCGTTAAATTCCCCAACAGTTTCAAAATAAAATTGCAGTTCTTCGGAAATTTTGTTAATTTCTTTTAGATCATGGTGAGAA
>JAGKQJ010000330.1 GCA_017898095.1 Bacillaceae bacterium Marseille-Q3522
CTTATATATTCTTTATCACTAAAAATTTGCTTTATATTGTTAGTTAATCTTGAAGTAGCTTTTATTGTTTGATAATCATTTTTAAAATATATTAATATTATATTTATAATTATTAATAATAAGCCACTTAACATAAATGGGGTTGTTGGATCTATCATTAATAATATTGCTGCAATAAGCGGTCCAAGAATCGCACCTGCGTTTAATGCTTGATTTAGATAAGTAAATGTCCTTTTTCTTTGTTCATCTGTTTGTGTAGAAAAAATGGACATTACAGATGGATCATAAAATGCTCCTCCTATTCCCACTAAAATAGATGCAAAAATAAGGCCTGTAAAGTTGTCAAATAAAGCGTAACAAAAAAAACCAATTCCTCTTAAGAAAATTCCAAGTAATAAAGTGTATCCATGACTTACTTTATCCCCAAGCGCACCGGTTAAGATTGGAAGAAATCTTCCAAATATCACATTAGCTGATATGATAGTACCTACTTTCGCAGGTGAGAAATTTAATGTTTCCGATAAATAAATTACTAGAAAAGGAATAACCATAAAAGTTCCTGCATTCATACAAAAAGAAGATAAAAAAAGAATTTTAATATGAATAGGCAATTTTTGCTTATTTTTCATAACTATACTTTTGGTTATACTTTTCTTTATTAATTAAATATCTCTCATGGATTCCTTCTAAAACTTTCTCACTTCCATTATAACCTTTAACATTAAATACAAGTTTATTACCGTTAACACTAGTTAGTGTTGCCTCAAATGATACATTATCACCTAGATAAGCAGGTGATAGATGCCTCATTTGATGAGAATATCCAACAGTTAATGCATTCCTTTCTAAACTTATATGGTCAATAGCTTTGACACAAGTTAATTCAGCCAGCCAAAGGAGGACAGGAGTTGCTAAAACTGGAACATCATTCCCCCAATTCGTCGCTAAATCAGAATCCTTAACTGTATATTGATAGTTACCTTTTAAGCCTATTGTAATCTCCATTCCTTTTCCTCCTTATTTAAATTAATTTTTTGCATTTGGTTAAAAATATTAATCCTTTGTATGTCGCTAGTCCCACCAGCGATTCTAGTTCCAATAGAATCTAGAATAACTTTTGTAATGTCACCATCTATGTATCCTTTATGTCCATGTATCTGAACTAAATGCTGAGCAGTTTCAAATAATGATTCTGTTCCTATATATTTGGCAGCAGAGCATAATAAAGATGCTTCATTTTCCCCTTTTATCAAATAGTCTAGGGCTGCATACGATACCCAACGAGATTTTTCAATATTTAACTTTATATCTGTCAACTTTTTTTGTATATATTGATGATTAGCTATTGGAGTTTTAAAAGCAAATCTGTTGTTTGCATATTCCAAGCTTTTTTTTAACAGTGGTTCCATATAGGCAGCTGCAACTATGCCGTATAGCACCCTATCAAGTGAAATCATATTATATAAAATATTCAATCCATCCCCAGCTGTTCCTAATATACTTTGATTTGATAATTCAACATTATTTATAACGATATCGCCCGTGGGACTAGTTCTATTTCCTAACATTGGCTCTTTTTCACCAAAATGTAGACCTTCAAAATTTTTTTCTAAAATAAAAAGAGTTATATCTCTATTTCCTATTTCCGGAATTCTCCCTACCAAAATAATAATATCAGATATTGGGGCATTTGTTATATGTGCTTTATGCCCATATAATAGAATCCTAGTATTATTACTATCTACAAATTTTCCAATTGTACGTATCCTTGCTACATCTGAACCCCCAGTAGCTTCTGTTATAGAAGTAGCACCTATCCGTCCTTCCATTAATTGATGTAAATAATAATTCTTTTGGTCTTCTGTGCCATTTAAAAGTAAAACTCTTATACATCCAACATGTGCAATTATAGATAGCAAAAATCCCAAGTCATTAGATTTTAAAGCAAGTCCTTCCAATGCTGCTGCAAATTCCCACCAACTTGCACCAAACCCATTATATTT
>JAGKQJ010000331.1 GCA_017898095.1 Bacillaceae bacterium Marseille-Q3522
TTGTAAGGGTGTGTATTTTTATTGTCAAGGGCAAGCTAAAGGAGGATATTTGTCTGAATGGCTCGCATAGTTGACTTTCATTTTTTAAAAAAATATCAGGTGAAGTCTCCTCCACCTGAAACCCGTTATTCATCAAGCTTTAATTCTTCCTGACCGGCTTCAGCTCCGGCTTCTTCGTTATTTTCATCCAGCCCATAATAAGCCCTGATTTGCTTTTGAATACTTGATAGGATAGTTGGATTATCTTTTAAAAATTGCTTTGCATTTTCTCTCCCCTGGCCAAGGCGTTCGTCTTGATAAGAATACCATGAACCGCTTTTTTGTACGATATCCAATTCAGCACCTAAATCAAGTGCTTCGCCTTCTTTTGAGATCCCTTCCCCGTACATAATGTCTACTTCCGCAGTGCGGAAAGGTGGCGCCACTTTATTTTTGACAACTTTTATTTTCGTTTTATTTCCCACCATATCCGTTCCCTGCTTCAATGTTTCCGCACGGCGGACTTCAAGGCGGATTGTCGAATAAAACTTGAGCGCGCGTCCCCCAGGAGTTGTTTCCGGATTGCCAAACATGACGCCTACTTTTTCTCTTATTTGGTTAATGAAAACTGCGATTGTTTTTGACTTATTGATTACACCGGAAAGCTTCCGGAGAGCCTGCGACAATAGTGATAGGTAAGATTTTGATATTATCTCCATCTTTTCCCCCACTCCACACCGTACGTGACAGTTTCCCGTCATACGGCGTTCCATCATGAATTATTTTAAGAAGTAATCATCGAACCTTCAATCATACATTAATTACTTTTAAAATAAGTTCATTGACTTGTGGCTATTCCTCCACCCTTTGTTATCGGGGTTTCATAGGTACTGTGCCACTACTTTCACAACGATTAAGGTATGTTATAGAAATTATCCTTTCCATACCAACACTTCATAGATAGTAAGTCTCTCCATGTTCGTTGCTTCCCACGTTCCGATATTTTCTATCTGTACATTCACCCTTAGGTGCTACCTTTAAACCTGTTCGCTTGATAATGCCTGTAACATTATAGGGTCTTTCATAGCTTAAAGTTTTACTCAACCCCACGAACGTCATCTATTTGATGACAACAGCAATTTCTACTGTCCAGCCTATAGGTTCATACATTCGGTAGTTCGTCAGTTCCAATCAGCTAAGGGAACATTCTCACCATAGATGTTTTATAGACCCCCGACCTATCTGATACAACCTTTGCCTCCAAAGGTCTTTCCTCGTCTATACGTTAGGGTATCATTCAGCCGACTTCCGCGGGCTTTGCACATGATTGTTCCTACTCACTTTCAATGCACACCGCAGTTTTAGGGGAGACGTTTCAGGGCGTTACTCCATCATTCCATCTCTCGAATATCAGTTCTCCCAATTCATTAACTTGAATTAGTGACTAACCTTTTCAGTTAGCAACGTGTCACACTCAAGCGCGCTTGTAGCCCGACATGGGAATCTCCCATTTCTCCGTCTATTTCCGCTTTCGGTACTAGTGCCGCCACAGAATCAATTACGATAATATCAACTGCACCGCTTCTTACAAGCGCTTCGGCAATTTCCAGTGCTTGCTCACCTGTATCCGGCTGGGAAAGCAGCAGTTCATCGATATCAACACCTAATTTCTGTGCATAATCCGGATCGAGCGCATGTTCGGCATCAATAAATGCAGCTTGTCCCCCTTGCGCCTGGACCTCGGCAATGGCATGAAGAGCAACAGTTGTTTTACCAGAGCTCTCAGGGCCATAAATTTCAATAATTCTTCCTCTCGGGTATCCGCCAACTCCCAGAGCTGCATCCAATGCAAGGGAACCGCTTGTTATTGTGGAGATTTTCCGATCCGTTTGTTCGCCAAGTTTCATAATAGAGCCTTTTCCGAATTGCTTTTCTATTTGCTTTAAAGCTTGTTCTAAAGCAGTTTGCCGATCACTCATTTGTTTCCTCCTTTTTATAACAGTAATTTAT
>JAGKQJ010000332.1 GCA_017898095.1 Bacillaceae bacterium Marseille-Q3522
ATAAGATACATCTAATTCGGTATATGCATCACTTAAATCAAAAGGATTATCTATTTGCAGTCTAACTTGAATCTCTGTATAAATAATAAATATGGATAGGCAAATTGTGCTTATAGTATTTAAAATTATAAGCAAAAGGTTTACTCTTTTCATACTATCATCCTTACCATTAAAATCTCTTTATATGGTATTAATTGTATATTTCTCAACTTTTACAAAAAAGTGATATGTCAAAAATGAACAATTGCACGTTTACAATCTGATTAGCGAAAATTGTCTAATTGGAAATGTTCCTTTAAATAGACATTCATACGCTCTTCTGCGGACTGAAGTTTGTAGATGGTTTTCCAAGCTTTCGAACAGTATGCTAGAGTTGTATATTTACGTAAGTACTTGGTGATTTTTTACTTTTTAGACTTTTGGCAGACAATGTTTGCACTCTTTGAGTCTTGTATACTTCAAGAATTGGTATTTTGAAATCATAGCTGTCGTAAAGATAAGAATGTTGTTGAAAACAAGTAGGTGCAAAGGCTTATCAAATCCAATATGCTCGGATTCATTACGTTTATTGGGTAGGTTACATTTCTAATAATTCTTAACTTTGTTGTCGTATATTGAACAAATGGAGTCCCTCCAGTCTTTTTTGGATTACTACTCATTAACCATTATACTAGAATTTGGTGAGGAGTTCCATTTTTGTTCCTTAAATACCTTGCGGCACAAGGGCTGAGAATTATGAAATCTACTCATATGTATTAAAAAAGAATCTTCCGCATATATATTTATAAATGTGATTTCCATATATTCACTACTATTAAATTAATTACTTTTTCACACAAAACATATGGGTTCAAAAAGTAATTTTAGAAGTTCTAAGAAGTGCGGCGGGTATGATATCTTAGATTGGAATGCTATTTTCGCTTGATTTGGATTCCTGGATATAAAAGTTTTCCAGAAAAAATTCCATCTAAAATCAACTGTCATTCTCCTCTTAACTTTTTTCATTCCAACCGAAATTAGTGAAGAGACATATATTTCTCTTCGTAATCTAAACACATGCCCACCTCTCCATATGCATTCCAACTTCTTTATTAATGTGAATCAAAAATATTAATAAGAAAGTTTTTACATACAACTATTATTTAGTTTCTTTTGTACTAACTGGCCAAGCACCAGCATCATGTGGCCACCAAGAAAAATCGTAAGTAAATCTGACTGAAGGAGCAAATGGATCTAGTGTATCATAATATCTTTTACTTCTACTATAAATGTTTCCATCATAATAACCCTTTCCTTGCTCAGTATAAATTCGTCCTGTGTCTCCGTCCCTACCATTTTGATATCGCATCCAACCTTGAAGAGCATGGTATCCGTTTTGATTGTAACTAGATTTAATCTGTATATAACCATCATAGAAAAGTTGTGACCAATGTTCAGTAGATGTTGCGTAATTTGGACTTGCTCCCAAAACAGTAGAAATCATTGAAACGAAAAAAATTAATGCACCAATAACTGATAAAATTTTTTTCATAAATTTATCCCTCCTCCCTTAAAAAAATCTACAAATTTTATAACGACAGAATTCCTTTATAGGCCGTCACCTCCCTTTCTTTCCGAAACTCATGCAATCTTCAGATTATTAAGTAACCAACATTTTATACCAAAAAGCGAAAGTTCTATTTAGCTGCATTTTTTTAATCTACTGTTTTCTTATTTTTAGCTTCCTCGCTATTTAGTGTTTAGTTTAAGTGTTTATATAGACTTCAAAACTAGGGTGATTATTCATGTTACAGGTGGTGAATGTGGAGCGAGCAATTGAACACATTCCCTTGTCCGCCTAAGTTTTGCACTTACTATAGAATTACAGCAATACGGACGACTCGCATGAAATAGAGGAAACAATCAACCTCTAATAAGTTATTCTTTCAACATTAAATAGCGAAGAGCCTATTTTTAATTAAATTATGATATTATTATATAT
>JAGKQJ010000333.1 GCA_017898095.1 Bacillaceae bacterium Marseille-Q3522
TCCTGCAATCAATTCGAACAATCTGGCTGATATGGAAGTATCTGTTCCATTGAATGGAGACGAACAAATACAAATTGGCAAGTTTTTTAAGCATCTCGACCACCTCATCACCCTTCATCAGCGTAAGTTAAATCACTTACAAGAACAGAAGAAAGCATTGCTTCAACAGATGTTTGTATAAAATAATTAGGATCACGAAAGGAAATGAAAATAATGAGTAATAATCTCCAAACAATCACCAGCAAGCTTTGGGCGATGGCAAACGAACTGCGTGGCACAATGGATGCTGCAGAATACAAAAACTATATTTTGGCATTTATGTTTTATCGCTATTTATCAGAGCACCAAGAACAATATTTAGTTGAAAATAATGTTCTTGATGTAGCAAGTGGTCAATCCATTAACGAAGCTTATCTTGAACAAGCTGTTGGAGATGATTTAGCCGACTATTTAGAAGATATTTCATCAAGTCTGGGCTACGCAATTGCACCAAACGATACATGGGAATCTTTGATTAACAAAATCAACGACGCGCAAGTCATTCCAAGTGACTATCAAACGATTTTTGATAATTTCAATAAAAATGCGGAGCTAAACAAAGAAGCTGTGAAAGACTTCCGTGGTGTTTTTAACGACATCAATTTGGGGGACTCTCGTCTTGGAAGTTCGACCAACGAACGTGCCAAATCTTTGAACAATATCGTAAAATTGGTTGATGGGATTGAATACAAAGGGGATGACGGCAAAGATATTCTAGGCGAAATCTATGAATACTTAATTGGTCAATTCGCGGCAAGCGCAGGTAAAAAAGGCGGCGAATTCTATACCCCCCATCAAGTCAGCAAAATTTTGGCTAAACTTGTCACTAACGGGATTGAAAAAACCGACGAATTCTTCAACGTATATGACCCAACAATGGGATCAGGTTCATTACTTCTTACAGTTGGACAAGAATTGCCTGATGGTACACCGGTGAAATACTTCGGTCAAGAGTTAAATACCACAACTTACAACTTGGCGCGTATGAATCTTATGATGCACGATGTTTCATATAATAATATGACGTTAAACAATGCGGATACATTAGAAAACGATTGGCCAGATGGACCAGATGCAAAAGGAATCGATCATCCACGTTCATTTGGTGCTGTGGTTGCAAACCCTCCATATTCTGCAAAATGGGATAATGATGAAACAAAATTAAAAGATCCTCGTTTTAGCGATTACGGGAAATTAGCACCTGCTTCAAAAGCGGATTATGCTTTTATTTTGCACAGTATTTATCATTTGAATAATACTGGGACAATGGCGATTGTCTTGCCACATGGGGTATTATTCCGCGGTGCAGCCGAGGGGAAAATTCGTCAAACGTTGATTGAGAAAAATTATCTTGATACAGTTATCGGATTACCTGCTAATTTATTCTACGGCACAAGTATTCCAACTACAATTTTAGTCTTGAAGAAAAATCGTCAAACAAAAGATATTTTATTTATTGACGCTAGTAATGAATTTGAAAAAGGTAAAAATCAAAATAGTTTAAGTGATACTAATATCGAAAAAATCATTAAGACATTTAAAGAACGTAAAGATGTCGATAAATACGCTCACGTGGCTTCTATCGAAGAAATCAAAGAAAATGAGTTTAACTTAAACATTCCTCGTTATGTTGATACGTTTGAAGAAGAAGCACCGATTGATTTAGCTGAAGTGATGAAGCAACTTGAGCAAGATAATAAAGAAATTGCTGAACTTGAAGCTAAGATTAATGAACAGTTGAAAGTTTTAGGCGTGCAAATTTAGATTTTTGAGTAGTGGGGAGGCGGATTTAACGCCTTCCCACTTTCGCTTGGGAACAGCGTAATTTGGGAACTGTTGCGGAGTTTAATCCGAAAGCGGAACTACCAGAAATATTTGAATATGTGGATTTAGAGTCTGTCGTAGGCACAGAAATGATTGCACATAGAGAGGAA
>JAGKQJ010000334.1 GCA_017898095.1 Bacillaceae bacterium Marseille-Q3522
GGTCTGGGGTGGAAGCGTGGTGACACGTGGAGCTGACAGATACTAATCGATCGAGGACTTAACCAAAATGAAAAGCGGAGGCGTCTTGAACAGCCGCGACAAGCTTAAGACGAGCAACGATAAAGTCCGCTTTTTGACTTTAACGTTGCTTGGCTTAAGACCTCGAGCGGCTAGACGCCGGAGCTGGATCAAGAAAAGCGGAGGGCGCTTGGTCAAACCGATAGGATGTTGGAGGCATTTGGACCGAAGGCGCAGTTTGCCTTCGAGCCAAATGGTGAAACAGCCGTACGGTTTAGCGCCCGGAGCTGGATCAAGAAAAGCGGAGGCGGCTTTTACAGCCACCAAAGCAAAACAAAAAGGCAGATTACCGGGATTTCATTCTTCTTCTATAAGCATTATCTAGTTTTGAGGGAACAAATTCATAAAATTCTCT
Source organism: Bacillaceae bacterium Marseille-Q3522 (assembly GCA_017898095.1). Taxonomy (GTDB): domain Bacteria; phylum Bacillota; class Bacilli; order Bacillales; family Cytobacillaceae; genus JAGKQJ01. The sequence goes on from JAGKQJ010000334.1 coordinate 434, forward strand.
TGAAAAAAAGGAAAAAGACAGTATAATAAATATTGTCTTTTAAAAAATAGTCTGGTGGCGATGGCGAGAAGGTCACACCCGTTCCCATCCCGAACACGGAAGTTAAGCTTCTTTGCGCCGATGGTAGTAAGGGGTTTCCCCTTGTGAGAGTAGGACGTTGCCAGGCGGTACTCTTACATAACAGTAGACCAGCTAAATCTGCGTTGTTTGTTGCAGTGCATGAATTTACACATACTGTCCTTAGGAGGATTAGCTCAGCTGGGAGAGCATCTGCCTTACAAGCAGAGGGTCGGCGGTTCGATCCCGTCATCCTCCACCATTTTGTCACTTAAATTTTTTGCCGGTGTAGCTCAATTGGTAGAGCAACTGACTTGTAATCAGTAGGTTGGGGGTTCAATTCCTCTTGCCGGCACCATAGTTTATGTACGAGCCATTAGCTCAGTCGGTAGAGCATTTGACTTTTAATCAAAGGGTCGGAGGTTCGAATCCTCCATGGCTCACCATAAAAGAATTTTTAATTTCGAGAGAGTTAATGTGACTTCTTAATTTGCGGGTGTGGCGGAATTGGCAGACGCACCAGACTTAGGATCTGGCGCCGTAAGGCGTGGGGGTTCGACTCCCTTCACCCGCACTCTCTACCCTAATGAATGCGGAAGTAGTTCAGTGGTAGAACATCACCTTGCCAAGGTGGGGGTCGCGGGTTCGAATCCCGTCTTCCGCTCCATTATATGCCGGGGTGGCGGAACTGGCAGACGCACAGGACTTAAAATCCTGCGGTAGGTGACTACCGTACCGGTTCGATTCCGGTCCTCGGCACCATTAAATGCGCCCGTAGCTCAATTGGATAGAGCGTCTGACTACGGATCAGAAGGTTATGGGTTCGACTCCTTTCGGGCGCGCCATTTTAAATAAAATGATAATTGACTAGGAAACGTCAATACGGGAAGTAGCTCAGCTTGGTAGAGCACTTGGTTTGGGACCAAGGGGTCGCAGGTTCGAATCCTGTCTTCCCGACCATGTTTGTTAATCGTTAATGGGGCCTTAGCTCAGCTGGGAGAGCGCCTGCTTTGCACGCAGGAGGTCAGCGGTTCGATCCCGCTAGGCTCCATCGATGTTAATCATTGAAAATAGTCTATTTAGATAATGGCGGTGTAGCTCAGCTGGCTAGAGCGTACGGTTCATACCCGTGAGGTCGGGGGTTCGATCCCCTCCACCGCTACCATTCATTTATTTTTTGGGACCTTTAGCTCAGCTGGTTAGAGCAGACGGCTCATAACCGTCCGGTCGTAGGTTCGAGTCCTACAAGGTCCACCATTTATATATTATTTGGAGGAATACCCAAGTCCGGCTGAAGGGATCGGTCTTGAAAACCGAGAGGCGGGTTAAACCGCGCGGGGGTTCGAATCCCTCTTCCTCCTCTTTATTTTTATATTATCGCGGGGTGGAGCAGTCTGGTAGCTCGTCGGGCTCATAACCCGAAGGTCGCAGGTTCAAATCCTGCCTCCGCAATACGGTCCGGTAGTTCAGCTGGTT
>JAGKQJ010000335.1 GCA_017898095.1 Bacillaceae bacterium Marseille-Q3522
ATTAGACGAGAAAATGCAAATAGGAGTTGCATTTTTTGCAACTCCTATTTATGGAAAGTTGTTTATTACCTCATTTTTGATTTTCCTATGACAAAGCCCAAAAAAATTTTTTTGAAAAAGCATTGCAATTTCGCAATGTAATTTTTTTTTGTGTTTCATGAAAATCGTGTTATAACATAATTATTTATTTCTTTTTCTATCCGTAAACTTTTTACTGCAAAGTTTTAAGTGCTTCATTACGTAACGTTGTTGCAACATCTGTCCGTTCCCAAGGAAGCTCTATATCGGTACGGCCAAAATGTCCGTATGCCGCCGTTTGTTTATAAATTGGACGACGAAGATCAAGCATCTTAATGATCCCGGCAGGGCGAAGATCAAAATGGCTGCGTACTAATTCGATCAGCGCTTCTTCACTGACTTTTCCGCTGCCAAATGTATCAATCGAAATCGAAACAGGTTGTGCAACACCTATCGCATAAGCAAGCTGTACCTCCACTTTATCCGCTAATTTAGCAGCGACAATATTTTTTGCCACATAGCGGGCGGCATAGGCGGCAGAACGGTCTACTTTTGTCGGATCCTTCCCGGAAAAAGCACCGCCACCGTGGCGGGCATATCCGCCATACGTGTCAACGATAATTTTCCGCCCCGTTAGTCCGGCATCTCCTTGCGGACCGCCAATCACAAAGCGCCCGGTAGGATTAATAAAGTATTTCGTTTGCTCATCAATCAAATGTGCAGGAACAACGGGATTAATCACATATTCTTTAATATTCCGCTGTATTTGTTCTAAACTAATTTCCGGATGATGCTGCGCGGAAATAACAATTGTATCAATTCGAATTGGCTGATCATTCTCATCATATTCCACTGTCACTTGGGTTTTTCCGTCAGGACGGAGATATGGAAGAATTTCCTCCTTGCGGACTTCCGTTAAACGGCGCGCCAATTTATGGGCCAGTGAGATTGGCAGCGGCATTAATTCTTTTGTTTCATTGCAGGCGAAACCAAACATCAGTCCCTGATCACCGGCACCGATAGCTTCAATTTCTTCATCTGTCATTTGCCCTTCACGCGCTTCCAATGCCTGATCCACACCCATCGCGATATCGGCAGATTGTTCATCAATAGAGGTTAAAACGGCACAAGTTTCCGAATCAAATCCGTATTTTGCTCTTGTGTATCCGATATCTTTAATCGTATCTCTGACAATTTTCGGTATATCCACATACGTCGACGTGGTAATTTCTCCGGACACTAATACAAGACCTGTTGAAACAGCAGTCTCTGCGGCAACACGAGCGTTTGCGTCATTTGCTAATATTGCATCTAAAATCGCATCAGAAATTTGGTCACAAATTTTGTCGGGATGACCCTCTGTAACAGATTCAGAAGTAAATAAGCGCCTGATTTTCGACATCTGACATCCTCCTTTTTGGATTCCTTTGATTGTGTTTTAATTTATTCATCTAAAAACCGTGTTGATACGGAACTCAATCCCAAAAAAGTATAAAAACAGAATCGTATTTGATTGTTTGTGCATAGAAAACAAAAAAACCTTTTCTCTTATCGTGAAAAGGTTGAGATTCGCACTTTTCACTCTTATCGTTCAAGGAAAAAAACAAATTCCTTGCAACAGGTTAGCACCTTTCTGAAGAAATGAAGGTTGCTGGGTTTCATTGGGCCTGTCCCTCCACCAGCTCGGGATAAGAGAGTATCCGTTCAAAATAACATCTTAACGTACGAAACAAAATAATGCAATAGTTTAAATCCCCCTTTTGTAAAAAAATCTGCGATAAAACCGGATTTTAAACTTGCTTTCATCATTTATTGTCCGTTTTTAGTATTTTTTTGTCCGTTTTTTTTAGATATTGTCTGTTTTTTTATTTTATTGTCCGATTTGAGTCATTTATTGTCCAATCCCTAAATCCCACTTTATGCTT
>JAGKQJ010000336.1 GCA_017898095.1 Bacillaceae bacterium Marseille-Q3522
ATAATGCACTGATCTAATAAAAGGTTGAGGTGAAGTCAATCACTTCAACCTTTTTGATCATAAATTTAATTACAATAAACCTATAGCTGCAAGTACAGCTAGAATAACTGTTAAATAAATTAAACCACGCATGATTTTTAAGCCTTTTTTATCAAAGTAAATATATAGTCCAATAACAGCTAACATTGGTAACAATCCAGGCAAAATATTATTCAATAAATCTTGCATAATAAATTCTTTTCCGCCAAGATCAAATTGTAATGAACTAGAGAGACGTACATATTTTGATGCCATTACCCCCATCATAAATAATCCTAATACTCCAAGCCCATCTATAATTAATTTAATTTTGGTACCTGCCATGATTTCTCTTGCCGCATTTCTTCCTGAAGTATATCCTAATTTTGCAAAGAAAAACCCATAAATAAAGGTTGATAGTGCAAAACATAGAAATGGGCCCCATGCTCCTAAAGCGCTGCCTTTTTCTGCCCAAGGTAAAAAAATAGAAATATAGATGTATATTAAAGTACCAGAGTCAATTGCGTCGCCAATGCCTGCTAGTGGGCCCATTAGACCTACTTTTGTATTACTTATCATTTTTGCGTCGATTGCTTCTTCCTTTTTACCTTCAGCCAAAGACTTTGCTCTTGCCTCTTCTAAAGATAATGAAATACCAGTTAGTGTACCGCCTCCCCAAACACATTGAGTATTAAAAAATAACAAATGTCTTTGATACGCTTCGGCTAACATTGCTTTATCTTTATAGAGTTTTTGAAGACTCGGCATCAGGCCAAAAAGAAAAGCCGGCGCGACCATTCTGTCAAACGTATGCGGGACTTCATTTATCCAATACCATCTACTCCAAGATTTTAAAATATCTTTGTTTGTCAATTCTTCAGGCTTATTCTCAGGCTTTGTCATTACTGAGTAGTCTGCAACTACTTCACCATTTTCGTTATACAAAATCTCGTTATCCATTTTCATCCTCCTTACTCAGTTTTTAAATTATTACTGGTAAACATGACGTACAAGAAAGCAAAAATAACTCCAAATATTGCATAAGTAACGGTGTTTATTTCCAATGAACTGAATGCAGTACTCATGAAAAATCCTAAGAAAAAGAATGGTAATAACACTTTTTTACCTATTACATGGATAATGACGGATATACCTACTGCTGCCAGTCCTCCCCCAACCACATCTAAAACATGAAGTACTGGTCCATTTGAAATACTTTTTACAAAATCAGCAATTACCGGCGCTCCAAAATATGATGTAATAAATAATGTTGGAGTAAATAACAGAAATGAAATAATTGTCGGAATAACAACAATACTGATAGCTAGCCCCCTTGAATTTGCTTGTGCCGCATATTTATCAATTAATTTAGTGAAAAAGGTATTTAAGAAAAATCGGAATTGATACAAGTAACTTCCCAATAGTCCGACTGGAACAGCAATCGCTACTGCAGCTTCTGGTGTAAGATTACCAATAATTGCTGCAGGAACTGCTACCGCTGCTGCAATAACTGGTTCACTTGGCAAAGTCCCTCCCGGAGCGATTGCACCCATATAAATTAATTGAATTGCTGTAACAACTATCATACCTTGAGCTACATCCCCCATAATTAACCCGACTACAAAACCTGTCATTAGTGGACTTGCCCGAAACGTTGAGGGACCATAACCAAGAATTCTCGATTGAACTAGAGCAACCCATAGTCCAATTAATAAAGCCTGTGTTACTGACATTTTTGCCACTCCTTTTTTTCCTTATATTAAAAAGTATGATTAGTCTCCAAAAGGTCGACATCATTAAAAAACATTCCCAAAATCACAATATATTGTGGTAATAGCTTCGTATAATCAGCTATATGTTGGGAAAAATATCAATTATGACTGACCTTTATGGGGTCGAA
>JAGKQJ010000337.1 GCA_017898095.1 Bacillaceae bacterium Marseille-Q3522
TATATACCCTTCAGGTTTAGAATTGGAAATTTTTTTTGGAAGAGCATCTTGTCAGGCAGTACACTGCAAACAACAGTTTCTCTTTCAACCAAACTATTTCCACAGTTCGATTTTTTTATCTGAAAAATTGTTATAGTTACTTAAACTGAATTCCCCTACCCCAAACGATAGTTCACTCCTTACAATCGTTTGGGGTAGGGGTTCTCTTTTAGACAAAATAATATGCGGAAAACTCTTTGTGAAAAAATACTATTTTTTGGACTATCATGCAATTTTTTATTTTTAATGCTATTTGTTTGAGTTATAAAATCTGCATTGTTAAAATAAAGAATGAACTAATAAAGTGATACTACTATTAAGCGCGTGATAAAGTGAAACTTCCGTAGGTGGGGTTCTTCATCCACCGCCTATGGTTAGTCGTGATAAACAAATATATAAAGGGAGTTTTTTTAATGGTCAAGAACATGCATACACCGTTTGATGCTATTGGCGAAGAAACGCTTCATCTTCTTGTTGATGCTTTTTACCGCCGCGTTGGACAGCATCCTGATCTTGCTCCTATATTTCCTAAAGATCTAACTGAAACAGCAAGAAAGCAAAAGCAATTTTTAACTCAATATTTGGGAGGCCCGGCATTATATTCAGCAGAACATGGGCATCCAATGCTGCGGGCAAGGCATCTCCCATTTCAAATTACAGAAACGCGGGCCAAAGCTTGGTTAACTTGTATGTCAGAAGCAATGGATGAAGTAGGTTTAGACGGACCATTAAGAAATGATTTCTACCAAAGATTAGTCCTAACTGCCCACCACATGATTAATACCGATGAAAACGAAATGAAAGGTGAGTGCATGTGAGGAATCAGGAATCAAATAGTTATGATACAGTTTCGCCACATTGCCATGGCAGTGAAAAAAAGCCAATAGAAATTTATAAATTTATTGACCCGTTTTGCCCTGATTGCTGGGCAATTGAACCAGTAATAAAAAAACTGCTGATTGAATACGGAAGATACTTCTCCATCAAACATGTTTTAAGCGGTCGCTTAAAAAACTTGAACAGGGTAAAAAAACGACGTACGGCTTTTATTTACAACCATTGTGCGGAATTGGAACATCATGCAGGAATACAATGGATAGAGAACCCTATTTCTTCTCCTTATATCGCTTCTATTGCAATTAAAGCAGCAGAACTTCAAGGAAGGAAATTGTGTGCAAGATTTATTCGTCAACTGCAGGAAAAAATATTTTTAGGCAAGGAAAATATTGAAAAATTCTCTGTATTACAGGAATGTGCGAAGCAAGTTGGCCTAGACGTTGATGAATTTATATCTGATATTCATTCAGACAGTGTTGCAAAGGCTTTTCAATGTGATTTAAAAATTACCGTCGAAATGGATGTTCAAGAAATTCCAACGCTTGTTTTTTTTAATGAAAACATTGAAGAAGAGGGAATTAAAATCAGCGGAGCGTATCCATACGAGGTCTATGAACAAATTATTGAAGAAATGCTTGAAGAAAAACCAGTCCCGGCCACTCCGCCGCCGATAGAGGCATTCTTAAAATACTTCAAGCTTGTCGCTACAAAAGAAATATCTATTGTTTATAACATGCCAATAGAAAAGGCAGAAACGGAATTGAAAAAGCTTCAATTAAAACAGCTTGTTGAAAGTGTCCCTGTAAAAAACGGCATGTTTTGGCGATATCTTAAAAATGATTAGTTCCATTGCGGTATGGCAGTGGAACTTTTCTTTTCTATATTATATCAAACATATGTTTGTTTGCAAGGTCAAAATGCAGATTTTGAATGAGAATTATTGAAATATCATTTTTCGCTGCTTTAAATAATTTGTAAACAATTGGAAAAATATTAGGATCTGTATAATAGTAATT
>JAGKQJ010000338.1 GCA_017898095.1 Bacillaceae bacterium Marseille-Q3522
CATGATCAAGAATTTATATCATTTATATCGAGGAAAGTTTCCCATGAATAAATGGAGAAAACCGGCGATTCTCTAAGAAAAAGCAGGCTAAAACCGAGAAGGTGAAGAGGTTCTCTTTGTTGGAAAAATGAACAGGAGGAAAACTAAGCACGCATGACCCGCTGGGGTCACAAACTCTGTATGAAAATATTATTTTCATATCAAAAAAAGTTGTTACGACAATGAAAATGGGTGGAGATTCTACTCCACCCATTTTCATTGTTAAGCGAATGCTGTTTGCACTATGATTGTATGAATGAAAGAAGATTTACTCTTTCAATTCTGCCATTTCCATGCCAACCCGGTATATTTTACGCGGTCTTCCTCTTGATGCAGGGGTTTCTTCACCGATGATTTCCGCGAGCCCGTGTTCTTCCAGACAATTTAAAATGCGTCTTGCGTTTCGTTGTGTCATTTTAAGCCATTCCGAAACAACGGATGCGGTAATAGCGTGTTCACCAGTCTTTTTTTGAATGGCAATAATCTTGCTATACGTATTAACGGAAACTCCGGCAAGCTTCAATTTGCTGCTTAAATCTTTATCGGTAATACGATAGTAAAAATCGATTTTTTCATTTTCTTTGAGCGGACCTTCGACATGTCCCTTGGCATCTACTAAAAATGCACACAATCCCCCGAATGAATGGGCATGATCAAGGGCGAGCAGGGCATTTTTCTCCGCTAAAATAGCGGTGTCTCCATATCCAATTCCAATATTAGCCTGCAAATCAGTTACCAAAGACAGCTGATGTAACAGCGGCAGCCCCTGTTTTCCTTGCTGTTCTAACGATCCTCTCGTAGAAAAAACAATATATCTTCCGATACCTGAAGCAGTAAAAGAGCCGGACACAGATTCAGCAAAATTTAATATAGCGGATTGGATTTTTAGATTTAAGCGATACAAATCATAAGAAACAGAACCCTTTGCAAATAAGCTTTCCATTTCGTTAATATTGATCATCATAATTGCTATTTGTGACTGGATAAAATTTTGCTTTTCCCAATATTCATAAGACGAATTAATCGTATGCCGGATATTTTCTTTTGTAGCTGTTATCCGGTACGCAGGAATTTTAAGTGATATTAATTTTTCATAAACAGAGCGGATACTGGTGATGCATATATCAACTTCACCGGATTTGAATAAACGCTCATGGAAAGCAGCAATTTCCTCAGTTGAAATCTCATCCGATCTTTCAATCAAATGTAAATGTGCAAGCGAAATCCCGAGCTCCTGGTACATTTCATAGAATTGCAGTTTAAATAAACTATCAATACTGATCCGTTCAATCTGTTTCTTATCTTTATAACTGATTCGCATTAGCACTTTTGTTAAACTGCCGTCACTATATTTAGGAAAAAAGAAAAGTTGATCGGAGTGGTATTTTTTTGTAAGAAAAAATGGGGTATATCCCGTGCATATCCAATAATCCACTAAATGCCGGTGACTTTCAACGATGTTAGTAGTTTCATCTTCTTTCTGATAAACATAGGGAATAAATTCAATTTTTGCATCAAATTCCTTCGCAACTTCTGCGATTTTATGAACGGAGTCCGTTGGACCTAATAAACCGACTCTAGTTTTCATGGCAGCTCCTAATAAGTCTTTTTTACTAAGAATACTACAAATATGCCAGATTTGACAAGTAGTAAGATATTGTCTTTAAACATTCAATGATAAATCAGTACAGCAAAAAATTAACTTTTGTTAGATTTTTAACCACAAGATGTGAGGTTATCTGACATACTTTTTTCTATAAGTTATTGACATTCACAGTTCCTGTTACTATACTTACTTTAACG